>CAYWND010000477.1:0-2799 GCA_964459085.1 uncultured Oceanibium sp.
GCGCGATCCCCTGCGGGCGCAGGGGAGGCGAGGCTCTGCCTCGCGCTCCGGAGTGTATGAACAGAAAGAAGGCGCCTTATACCCTTTGTTAAGAGCCTTCTTTCTGTTCAAAATACTCCTGCCGAGGCGGGCTTCAGGCCCCGGCGTGCAGCAGAGCCGCGTCGCTGCCGTGCATTTCCTCGTAATGGTCGAAGGCGACCACCGCCCAGGCGGTGCCGCGCGTGGCGGCGCCCAGCGCGCGTTGCAACTCGTCAAGGGCACTTGCCGGCAGGAGCGCGCTGAAGACGTCCCATCCAGCCGCGCCCGCATTGGCCTCGAACCCCAGCACCTGGCCCTTGAGGCCGCTGATCGTGGGCACCAGACCACCTGCGAAGACCGAGGGCACCTCGATGTCCACGCGCATGACCGGTTGCAGCACCTTGGTGCCCAAGTCCTGCAGCGACTCGCGCACGGCGTTGCGGCCTGCGGTGCGGAAGGCAAAGTCCGAGCTGTCGACGGCGTGGTGCTTGCCGTCCTTGAGCGTCACCGCCAGATCCACCACTGGATAGCCGTGCGGACCCTCGGCCAGCGCATCCTCGACCCCGGCCTGCACAGCGGGGATGTAGTTGCGCGGGACGGCCCCGCCCTTGACGATCTCGTCAAAGGCAAAGCCGGTGCCGCGGGGTTGCGGTTTGATATCGATCAGCACGTCGGCGAACTGCCCTGCCCCGCCCGATTGCTTGCGGTGGCGGTGGTGGGTTTCCTTGGCCTTCGAGATGGTCTCGCGATAGGCCGGGGGCACCGTGCTGGTCTCGATTTCGATCCCGAAATCCTGCGCCAGCTTGTCGGTCACGCGGCGCTGATGGGTCTGACCCTGGAAGGACAGGATTGCCTTGCCCGAGCGTTCGTCCTGAGTAAAGACAAGGCCGGGGTCGATCTCGGCCAGCTTGTGAAGCGCGGTCGACAGACGCACGTCGTCGCGTTCGTTGGCGGGTGCCACGGTGGCGTGCAGCGCGGGCGGGCGCGCGGCGGCCCAGGCGGGCATGGCGGTTGTCCCACCGGCGGTATAGGCCTGGCCCGCGGTCAGATGGTCGGATTTGATCGCAAGCCCTATATCGCCTGCCGCGAGCGATTTGACCGGGGTCTTGCCGTCAAAGGCCACCAGATTTCCCAGCCCCTCGCCGCCCAGCGTATCGCCTTGGGCCAGGTCCGCGCCCAGCGCGCGGATCACGGTCAGCTTGCCGATGTGCTTGCGCATGTCCGCAAGAATGCCAATGGCCGAGGCCGAGGCCGCGTCGCCCAGACGACCGGCCAGCCACGTGTGGTCAGGCGCCTCGTGCCGCAGAGATTTCATCAGCCGGGTGACGCCGTTGTTGTGGCTGGCCGCGCCGACAAAGGCCGACACCAGGTCGTGGTGCTGCGAGACGCGGGCGGCCAGCGAGAACACATCCTCGGTCGCCGGGCGCTTGTCCTCGATCAGCTGGGTCAGCAGGTCGTCGTCGAAATCGGCCAGCGATTCGAGCAGCTCAGTGCGCGCCTCTTCCTCGCGCGGGGCGATCTCGGCGGGCAGTTCGATCAGGTCCGAGGGCTCGCCCTCGTTGTATTTCCAGGCCCGTTCCGAGATCAGGTCGACGGCGCCGATGATGGTGCCGCCCTCGCGCATTGGGACCTGGCGCAGAACGATGGTGTGGCCGCAATAGGCCTGAAGGGCGGCAACGATATCGCGGACACGCTCGTCGGCGGCGTCCATGCGGTTGATGAACAGGAAACAGGGGATCTGCGCGTCCTCGATCAGGCGCAGATAGGGCGCGACCAGAACCGCGGCATCCGCTTCGGGCGGCACGCACAGAACGGCGGCGTCGCTGGCGGCAAGGGCCGGGCCTGCAAGCGCGAGGGTGTCGCTGCCACCGGCGATGTCGATCGCCGTCCATGGCTCGCCCAGGTAGGAAAACCCGTAAAGCACCGCCGCGTCCGATAGCTCGAAGCGCTGTTTACGCCCGTCGAGTTCCGCCAATGCCTCGACGAGCGTTGTCTTGCCCGAGTGGGCAGGTCCCAGAACCGTGAATACGCGCATGTCTCTTCCTCTCTGTTTCCGTGTTCAGTTTTTTGACTGCTCACAGGGAAACGAGGGCGGAGGTTGCGGCGCCGCGCCCGCCGGTCACTTGACTGCCGACCCGCCTCGAAGGTCGCGGGATCCTGGATGGGTCCCCTTGGGGTCGAGTGTGGAGAGGAATGGTGTCCGCCGTCAAGGGCGGTGAGCACGGGCGGGACGGGTAAGATGGGTGAATACACCCATCCTACGCCTGCGGCACCGCGGATCGGAGACTGGGGTGCAGAGTGCAAAGGTCGGTCGACGCCGCGACCGGGGGTCAGGGGCGCGACGCCATGGTAGGATGGGTTTCCAACCCATCCGGGACGTCAATCGCGCAGGATCAGCACCGAACACTTGGCATAGCGCGCCACACGGGCCGAGTTTGGGCCCTGAAAGCGGTCGGCCAGATCGGGTTTGTGCGCGCCCATCACCACCAGGTCGGCGTCGCAGCGGCCGATGGCGTCCAGGATCATCTCGTAGACATTCCCGATCTCGACGATGTGCTGGACCTTGCCGTGGCCCGGCAGCGTTTGGTCCACGAACTCGTGCAGTTTGACGCTGGCCGCATGGGCCGCCTTCTTCAGCGTGCCTTCCTCGAAGAACGAGCCCACGAAGGATGTGCCGTAATCCGGGATCACGCTGACGACGCTGAGCGTGGCGCCGTAGAACTCGGCCAGCTCGGCCGCGCGTTTCAGGATCCGGGCCTCGGCCTGGGGGTGTTGCAGATC
>CAYWND010000478.1:0-2768 GCA_964459085.1 uncultured Oceanibium sp.
ATCGAAGCCAGGGCCCCGGAATAGGCGTTCAGCAGATCGGAATCGTTGTCGGCCGAGGCCAAAACCTCCAGCGACGTGATGTAGCCCGAAATGCGCCGCCACTTACCGCGCGTTATCTCGGCATTCAATGTCATGTTCTGACGTTCGCTGGGCTTGATCTGGCAGTTGTCCACCGTCTCTCCGGGCAGATAGACAGGCGTGCAGCCCGCCGTTACACCCCAGGGCTCGCGCAACGCCGCCGCCTCGCCCCGCCGCTTCTCCAGATCAACGGCGGTCAGTTCCTCGATCGTTGCGTTCACGTCCTCGTCAAGATCGGTTGCGGATTTTGACAGCAACTCCATTTCCGGGGATATATCCGCGGCCGAACACGCCGAGAGGACAGAAAGACCCAGCAACAACTTTCGCATCGCAAACCTCTAGATCGTCACGAAACCTACACGACATCTTACCCCAAGACCTTATACATCCGTTGTCTTCGCCCTCTGTGGCGTATATCACACTTCTCCCGGCCGCCGAGAATCCAGATGCCCATCAAGATCCCAGAAACCCTGCCCGCCCACGACGTGCTCACGCGCGAAGGCGTCATGGTGATGGGCGAACACCGCGCCGAACGCCAGGACATCCGCCCGCTTCAGATCGCGCTTCTGAACCTTATGCCCAAAAAGGCCGAGACCGAGACCCAATTCGCCCGCGTCATCGGTGCCACGCCCCTGCAGATCGACTTTTCGCTGATCCGCATGTCCGAACACGAAAGCCGCAACACGGCGGCCGAGCATCTGGATGCCTTCTACAACCGGTTTCAGGACATCAAGCACCGCAAGTTCGACGGGCTGATCATCACCGGCGCGCCCATCGAGCACCTCGATTTCGACCGCGTGACCTATTACGAAGAGCTGCGCGAGATCTTTGCCTGGACCCAGACCAACGTGCACCACACGATGGGGGTGTGCTGGGGTGGAATGGCGATGCTCAACCACTTTCACGGGGTGCGCAAGGACATGCTGGACGCCAAGGCGTTCGGCTGCTTCCGCCACCGCAACCTGGCCCCGGCCTCGCCCTTCTTGCGCGGGTTTTCCGACGATTTCGTCGTCCCGGTCAGCCGATGGACCGAAATGCGGCTGTCGGATATCGACGCGGCGGATGGCCTGGATATCCTGATGCATTCCGATCAGGTCGGCGCCTGCCTGGTGGACGATCCCGGCAACCGCGCGCTCTATATGTTCAATCACCTCGAATACGACAGCGACACGCTGAAGGGCGAATATGATCGCGATCTTGCCAGCGGGGATACCATTCAGTTGCCAGTGAACTACTTTCCCGGGGACGACCCTAGCAAAGCGCCCGAGAACCGGTGGCGCAGCCACGGACATCTACTTTATGGCAACTGGATCAATGAGATTTACCAGACCACCCCTTTCGACCCCGCGCTTATCGGCACCGCGCCGTAACTTGACCCGTCGCACGGCACTGGCTGGCGGTCTGGCCAGCGCGGGCCTGCTGGCCGCCTGCGGATCGCCCGACATTGACGACACCGGCCTCTCGGATACGCCCTCGGGCCGCTTCATCGACGTGGATGGTGCCCGCCTGCACTACCGGATCGAGGGGCGCGGCCCCAAGGCCATCGCCCTGCATGGCGCGTCCGGAAACCTGCTGGACTGGACCGCTGGGCCCGCCAGCACGATCTTTTCGACCAACCAGGTCCTGATGTTCGACCGCCCCGGCCTGGGCTTCTCGCCCCGGCCCGCGCGCGGCGGCGTCACGCTTTCTGATCAGGCCGCCCTGATGCGCAAGGCCGCCGGGCAATTGGGCTTTGGCCGCGCCACCGTGATCGGCCACAGCTTTGGCGGCTCGGTCGCACTGGCCTGGGCGGTGGATGCACCTCGGGCCGTCGATGGCCTGGTTCTGCTGGCCGCCCCCAGCCAGGAATGGCCGGGCGGTGTGGGCGCGATCTATTCTTTTGCCGCCAACCCTGTCACCGGCCCCGCCCTGTCGCGGGTGCTGCCGGCGATCGCCTCGGAACGGCTGATCACCAACGCGCTGGCCCGGGTTTTCGCGCCCCAATCCCCGCCGCCGGGATACGCAGACCGGGTCGGCCCGGAACTGGCGCTCAAGCCCGCCAACATCCAGGCCAACGCGGCGCAACTGACCGCGCTGAAACCCGGCATCCGCGCCATGGTCCCGCGCTACGACCGCCTGACCATGCCGGTCGAGATCCTGCACGGCACCGCCGACCGCACCGTGTCGTTCAACCTGCACTCCGCGTCGCTGGCCGCACAACTGCCCAGCGCGCGGCTGACCCAGCTCGATGGGATCGGGCACATGCCGCACCATTCGGCCCCACGGTCCCTGAACGCCGCGCTGACCCGGATCAACCGGGCCTGAGATCGCTTGCGCCCGCCGCCCGCCCGCCCCTATCCTGCGCGGCGGGAGGCAGGCACATGACCACATCCGATTTTCCGAAACCCTTTGACGGTGCGATCAGCGCGTACTACCGCGACGATGCACCCGATGTCATCCGCACCGCGATCCAGTCGGGCAGCAAGAACCAGATCCTGAATCCCGACTATCCCTATCCCAAGCGGATGGATCGCGACGACTACGAGGACCAGTTGGCCGCGCTGCAGATCGACCTGCAACGCCTGCAACGGCATGTTCAGGACACCGGCGCACGGGTGGTCGTGGTGTTCGAAGGCCGTGACGCGGCCGGCAAGGGCGGCACGATCAAGCGCATCCGCGAAAACCTCAACCCCCGCGTCACTCGGGTCGTG
>CAYWND010000479.1:0-2766 GCA_964459085.1 uncultured Oceanibium sp.
ATCGTCTCCAGCGGTGCGCCCGACAGCTCCAGCTGGCCGCCCGGTTCCAGGCTGATATTGGCACCGCCCTTGACCAGGCCGATGATGTTGCCGCCCTCGTCCAGAGGGGCCCAGCCGAACCGGTCGCGCAACCCTTCGAGCATCGCCTTGATCGAGCAGTCGCCGTTATAGGGCAGCGGCAGTCTGTGGGCATAACAATAGCCGAACTTTTCGTGCTCGGTGCCGATGCGAAAGTCATCGGGAGGCTTGCAGCCGTCCTCGAGATAGCCTGCAAGCTGCGAGAAATCCTCGATCGGGCCGCCGCCGGTCTGGGGTATGGACATTGGCTGTTGCTCCGATCTCTGGTCGCTCGGTCCGGCAGGATTAGACCTTGGGGCGCGGGCGTGCAAGCCGGGACTTGGGGCATCGCCAATCCGTGATCGCCAGGCGGCAAACCGTATGCTAGGGCGAGGCGGGACGGGACGGCTGGCGGAGCGGGCAATGACAGATCAAGAGATGCTGGTAGAGATCGGCGCGCAAGAGGCGCGGCTGGTGTTCGAGGATTTCGGCCATGACCGGGCGCTTGCGCTGGGACAGGCGTTGCTGGCGCGGGGGCTGGCCGAGGGGCTGCCCATCGCGATCGACATCTCGCGCAATGGTCATCGGCTGTTTCATGCGGCACTTGAAGGGTCGGCGCCCGACAATGCGGAATGGATCGAACGCAAGAAACGCGTTGTGGGGCGGTTTGGTCACAGCTCGCTCTATATCGGGTGTCTGCTGCGGTCGACCGGGCAGACGCTGGAGCAAAAGTTCTGTGTGTCCGAGCGCGAGTATGCGGCACATGGCGGGGCGTTTCCAATCACGCTGGAAGGAACGGGGATCATCGGCACCGTGGCGGTGTCGGGCCTGCCGCAACTGGAGGATCATGCGCTGGTGGTCGAGGTGCTGGAACGCCATCTGGACCTCTGAGGCCCGGGGGGGCGGGCCTGGGGGTCACCCCTGCCGCGGCCAGACCTGAACCACCGACGCGCGGCGCCGGTCCAGGGCCGACAGCGCCGCCGCAATGTCGACACCAGGCAGGCCCGCGAACAAATCGACCAGCTGATCCGCGCCCTGTACCGACAGCGGAATGCTGACCGGTTCGGCGCCCCGCTGGTACAGCACCCAGCGCGCGGCGCCGCCACCACCCGAGACCAGCTCGACCCGGGTCAGCGCATCGCGATCCACGAACTGACCCGTCTCGGGGCCAAGATAGCCAATCTGCGCCTCGGTAACCTGCACCATGCCCGGTGCGTCGATGTCCCGGCGAAACGCCTGCCGCTGCCGCCAGGCGATCCAGACCGCGCCGGTCAGCAGCACGACCACGGCGCCTATGGTGATCAGCACCACGCTGGACCGCATCAGCCCGCTGACCAGTACCCAGCCACCAAAGGCCAGCACAGCCAGCCCGGCCACTGTTTCGCGTCGACGTTTCAGGACCGCAAGCGCCTCGGGCCGCAGAAAGCCGCTCATTGCCAGTCCCCCAGCGTGGCCTGCCAGACCGTCAGCGCCGCTACAGCGGCCGTATCCGCCCGCAGCACCCGAGGCCCCAGGCTGACGGGCAGAACACCCGGCATTCCGTGCAGGCGCTGCGCCTCGTCCGGCGAGAACCCACCTTCGGGCCCGATCAGGATGGCGTGTCTACCATCCTGCCTGCCGCGCAATGCCCGCGCCATCGGCGGGGCACTGCGCGCCTCGTCACAAAAAATCAGCAGACGGTCGTCGGGCCAGTCGTCCAGCAGCGCGTCCAGCCGACCCGGATCCACCACATCCGGCACCCAGGTCTCGCCGCATTGTTCAGCCGCCTCGATCGCGTGGGCGCGCAGGCGGTCGGTGCGCACCCGCTCGGCATTGGTGAACCGGGTCAACACCGGTTGAACCCGTGCCACCCCCAGCTCGGCCGCCTTTTCGACGATGAAATCGGTCCGCGCCTTCTTGATCGGCGCGAACAAAAGCCACAGATCGGGCGGCGTCCGCTGCGCCTCGGTCTGCTCGAGGCAGGTCGCGACCACCTGCCGCTTGCCCGCCTGAGCGACCTCTGCCGTCCAGGCCCCGTCGCGCCCATTGAAGCAGGTAAAGACATCGCCCACCCCCTGACGCATGACATTGACCAGATAGTGCGCCTGGTCCGTCAGCCGCAGCTCGGCCCCCTGCGACAAGGACGCCTCAACAAAGAGCCTGATTTTCGGCCGCCGGTCTGCCATATACTCGCGCCTCATGGATACACCGGACCATAACCACGCCCCCGCCCCGGATGGAAGGGTTGCCGACGCGACCGCGAAGAACTGGGTCGACGCCTATGCCCCCGCCGCCTCTCGGCCCTATCTGCGCCTGTCGCGGGCCGACCGGCCCATCGGCACCTGGCTGCTGTTGCTGCCGTGTTGGTGGAGCCTGGCCCTGGCAGCGGCGGCGGACCCGGCGGGCCCGACGCTGTATGATCTGTGGATCGCGATCGCCTGCGCGGCTGGTGCATTTCTAATGCGCGGCGCGGGGTGCACCTGGAACGACCTGACCGATATCGAGTTTGACGCAGCCGTCGCCCGCACCCGGTCGCGCCCCCTGCCCTCGGGTCAGGTCACCCGGCGCGGCGCGGTGGTGTGGATGTGTATCCAGGCACTGTTGGCCTTTGCGATCCTGTTGACCTTCAACACCTTCACGATCGTGCTGGCCTGCGCCTCGTTATTATTTGTCGCGATCTATCCCTTTGCCTACGATCGACCGGTCTTTCTCGCGCCTCATATTTTGCGG
>CAYWND010000480.1:0-2766 GCA_964459085.1 uncultured Oceanibium sp.
TCGCCGACAACCGCGTCGGGGTCCACGTCAAGTTCGTATTCGCGGGCCAGTTCGGTCAGCAGCGACCGGGCCTTGGCCAGCGAGGGTTTCAGCATGGCGCCATCTTCGGCGCCCAGAACAACGTTTTCGAGCACGGTAAACGGCTGGACCAGCATGAAGTGCTGGTGGACCATGCCGATGCCGGCCGCGATCGCATCGTCGGAATTGTGGATCGGGGTGGATGCCCCGTTGATTTTGATCTCGCCCTTATCGGCCTTGTAAAAGCCATACAGGATCGACATCAGCGTGGATTTCCCGGCACCGTTTTCGCCGACGATCCCGTGGATCGTACCGCGTTTGACCGTCATCGAGATGTCCTTGTTGGCCTGCACGGGGCCAAACGCCTTCGAGATGCCGATCAACTCGATGGCGGGTGCGTCAGGGGCGGCTTGGGGCCGCCCCGCGCTTGTGTCTTCTACGACGGCCATGTGCGCCTTAGCTGGCCGGGCAGCTGTCGTCGTCGGTGTAGTTGTGAACCGAGATCTCGCCCGCGATGATCTTGGCCTTTGCGGCCTCGATTGCGTCGATCATGGCCTGATCAACCAGCGGTTCGTTGTTTTCATCCAATGCGTAGCCCACACCTTCCTCGGCCAGGCCGAGCACCTGGACACCAGCCTCAAGGTTCCCGTCCATCGCGTCCTTGAACGCGTTGTAGGTGGCGACGTCGACGCGCTTGAGCATCGAGGTCAGCACATTGCCTGGGTGCAGGTAGTTCTGGTTGGAATCGACGCCGATCCCCAGCGCGCCGGCATCGGCGGCGGCCTGCAGAACCCCACGACCGGTGCCACCGGCGGCGTGATAGACAACGTCCGCGCCCTGGTCGATCTGGCCCTTGGCCAACTCGCCCCCGCGAACCGGATCGTTCCAGGCAGCACCAGTTGTGCCCGTCATGTTCTGGAACACCTCGGCATCCGGGTTCACCGCCTTGACGCCCTGCACATAGCCGCAGGCAAAGCGGCGGATCAGGCCGATATCCATGCCGCCGACAAATCCGACCTTACCGGTTTCGGACTTCAGCGCGGCCATCATGCCGACCAGGTACGATCCCTCATGCTCTTTGAAGATCACCGACCGGACGTTCGGCAAGTCAACGACGGCGTCGATGATCTGGAACTGGGTGTCGGGGAATTCGGCTGCGACGGCCTCCATCGCGCCCTGCTGCGCAAAGCCCGCGACCACGATTGGGTTGTTGCCCTGCTCGGCAAAGCGGCGCAGCGCCTGTTCGCGCTGGGCGTCCGACTGAATTTCGAACTCGCGGTACTCGACACCGGTTTCTTCCTTGAACCTCTCGGCCCCCTCAAAGGCCGCCTGGTTGAAGGACCGGTCGAATTTGCCGCCCAGATCGAAAATCACGGCGGGTTTGAAATTCGCGTGCCCGTCCGCAAGCGCAATGGTGGCCGAGCCCAGCACTGCCGCCGCTGTTGCCAGCGATTTGAAGAATGTCATGAGTACCTCCTTGTCGATGCCCCGCCAGTGATCGGATGCCGGGTCCGTCCCGGAGAGATTCTTGAACAGCGGGTCAAAATTTGCGTGCTCGCAGTAAGGCGCAGGCGAAGGGGGTGGTCAATGGGGAATCGTGTTGCGCTGCGGGAAACCCAGGGTCAGTCAGGGCCGCGTAGCTGCAGCCGCATCACGATGGCATCCACGCGGCGGCGCCCGTCGACCAGGTAGTATCCCGGGCGCATACCGGTCCGCAAATATCCCAGATCATCATAGAGCCGCATCGCGCCCAGGTTTTCGCCGGACACCTCGAGAAACACGGTTTCAACACCGGTATCCGCAAGCGCGGCATGTGCGGTGGTCAGGATGTTCCGCGCGATGCCCCGGCGGCGATGCTGAGGGTCGGTGCAGACAGTCAGCATCTCGGCCTCGGGGCCTGCCTGGCGGAACAGTGCGAAGGCAGTGTTGCTGTGATCAGCAAAGAGCGAGATGGCTGGGTCGGCAAGCAGCGCTTCAAACTCGGCCGCAGACCATGGGCGCGAGGCGCCCGAGAATGCCCGAGCGTGCAGGGCAGCCAGGGTCTCAGGCGTCATCGAGGATGACCGGCGGCGGTTCCGAGGACGGTGCCGCGTCTGGTTGCCTAAGGTAGAACGGCGCGGGCGGGCGGTCTGGAATGGGCCGCCCCGCAGCAGCAAGCGCGATGGCGCGGGCTGTGGGGTCCTGGGTTTCCGACCCGGGCACCCGCCCCAGTCGTCGGGCTTGTGCAGATGCATCGAAGCCCATGATGATCGTATCAGGCGGAGGCTCGAGGCTATCAAGATCCGCGACGGGCATCAGCATAGGCGTTATGTCCAGGCCGCCTTGGCCAGCGGCATAGACCCGGTCCCGGCGGGCATCCAGCAGGACCAGGGCGGGGGTATTGATGTCGTGCGCCAGTGCCTCGAATGTCGTGACCCCGTGCGCGGGGATGTTCAGCGCCAGCGCCAACCCCCGAACAGCCGAAACCGCGATGCGGATACCGGTGAAGTTGCCCGGCCCCACGCCGACCGCCAACGCATCCAGATCCCGCCAGTGCAGGTTTTGGCCGGCAAGCAGGTCCTCGGCCAGAGGGATTAGCCGTTCGGCCTGACCGCGCGCCATTGGCTCGGTGGTTTCGGCAACGACTGCATTACCCACAAGCAGCGCGGCCGCGCAGTGCGCGGCCGATGTATCGAGTGCTAAAAGGCGCATATCTGCGCCCGGATCAGGCCGCGACAGGGCGCACCTCGGTCACTTCAGGGATGTAAT
>CAYWND010000481.1:0-2758 GCA_964459085.1 uncultured Oceanibium sp.
CAGCCCCGTCCGCATGGCTGTTGTTGGTACAGACCGCAGCGTATGGCCGCCCTGAGCCCAAAGCGACAGACGCGGCAATGGCGTCAACGTCTACTTTGTTGGCACAAGAGCGTGCATCAGCGGTCGAAGGCCCGGCTCCGAACCACGATCCACCTCGTCGCTGGCGTCATTCGGTCTCGGCACGTACTGACTGCCCAAGTTGCTCGGCGAGGAAGCGCACGAGGTGAACCGTGAGGTTTTCTCGTCGCGATTGGTCAGGCCACACCGCATAGATGCCCAAGGGGGCGAGGCGCCAGCTTTCCATGAGCTCCGTAAACTTGCCGGTATCCAGCTTCTGATCCACGAGATATCTGGGCAGGACGGTTACGCCGAAGTTTTTGCGTGTGTAGTGGAGCAGCGCATCAACGCTGTCGACTTGAAGACGAGATCGCCCGGTCACTTTCACAGACCGTCCAGCAGCGGACTTGACCTCGATTACGTTCGAGCGTTGCGCGTATCTGATCCAGTCCCAGCTTTCGAGGTCTCTAGGGTGCTGCGGATCAGGTCGGGCTTTCGCGTAATCTACACCCGAAACCAACACGCGTTCCATCTCGCCAAGTTTGCGCGACATCATCGAACTGTCGTCGAGCCAGCCAACGCGAACACTTAGATCGAAGCCGTCTCTGAGCAGGTCAACGGGAAGGTCGGTAAAGGATACGGACACGTCAACGTGTGGATGGCGCCTCGTAAATTCTCCCATTGCTGTTGCAAGGCTGGATGACGACATGAATGCGGGAACCGAAATCCGAAGAGACCCTGCAGGTTCCAACGACAGGGCATTCAACTGATCAAGGCCGTCCTCTGCGCTGCGCACCATCTCGACTGCGTGTGCATAGAATTTGCGGCCGTCGTTTGTCAGCGCGATCTTTCTGGTGGTGCGGTTAAGCAGGGTCGTCCCGACGAAGTCTTCGAGATCGGTCACGATCTCGCTGACCCGCGATGGCGCCAATCGAATATCCTTCGCTGCCGCCCGAAATGAGCCAAGGTCCACCACACGTGCGAAAATGGCCATGTGTCTCAAGTGGTCGATCATTGTTCTGCTCAGCCGAATTGTAACATCTGTAATCAGCAGATACACAAAACAATTCCACGTCAATATCTCTTTCCTGCGAACCCGAAACAGGAACGAAGTTGGAGAATGATATGACACTGAAACCAATCGCACTTGTTGCAGCCATGACCTTTGCAGGCGCCGCGATGGCCGACGACACGGCCGCGGTTCAGACGTTCTATGACCTGCTCAGCAATCCCACGTCTCGGGATCACGTTGCCGCGTTCGAAGCCTCGATCACCGATGATTGGGAAAGCGTCGGCGACTATTCGGGTGACAACAAAACCCGCGAAGGGTTCCTCGGACAGATCGGTGGCTTTGGTCAACTTGTTCCTGACCTGACCTGGGCCGTGGAGGCCATGCATCAGGACGGCAACTTCGTTACCGTCCGCAGCCGTGCCACTGGAACCCCTGTCGGCCCGATGTTCGGTGTCGACGGCGAAGGCCGCAGCTTCGACATCATGACCATCGACATCCACGAGTTGGAAGACGGCAAGATTGCCCGTTCCTACCACGTCGAAGACTGGGCGGGCGCATTGGGCCAGCTGTCCGGGCGTTGAACCGAACCATTGGCGCCGCAGCAAGCCGGCGACATCTCAAATCATAAGGACATCACAAATGGAACGCAGAACTGTTTTGAGGGCCACAGGCCTATCGGCCCTGGCGCTGGTCGTTGCCGGTCACGCACAGGCGGACGACACGACCGAAGCCAGTTTCGACATCGTCATGCGCTTTATGGGCGCAATGGGTAGCGGAGATATGGAGACCGTGGGTGCGCTCATGGCCGATGATATGGTCTGGCACAACGAAGGCGATACGACCCTGCCCTGGGTGGGCGGTTCCGAAGGTAAAGAAGCGATCTTTGCCTTTCTTGGCGTCTTTTCTTCGAACTTCGAGACCACAATGTGGGAGAATACCGACGCGTTCGCCTCGGGTGACACCGTTGCTGTCTTCGGCAAAATGAACGGGAGAACGACAAAGTCTGGCAAAGAGATCGGGGAGTTCACCTTTACGCTTCGCGCCAAGGTTCGCGACGGCCAAGTCGTATTGTGGCATTGGTTCGAAGACAGCTTTGCTGTCAGCCAAGCCTATCACGGGTAGCTCTGACAAGGAGAGGTGCCATGTCGATCCGATCGACCCGTCTCAGCGCAATGGGCGTGTTTGCGGCGGCGTCATCGGCTGTTGCTGCGAATGAACTGCCGACGCGGACAAACCCCATACCCGAAACCACGAATGGGGTACCGCATGTGCAGATCGGAGTTGAACCGGTCCCGGAAATATCCGAGGCGCTGCTGGACAAGGTCGCGGCGATCCCCTTGCCGCGACCGAGGCACAGTTCCACACGGTATCCAGGCACTTCGCGCCGCCAAACGCGGACGAGGGGTTCATGGTTGTGGTGCATGACACCACTCCGTAGGGAGTCCCTGGTCATCGATGACGGCGCACAGTTCCACAGACCAGAAAGACGGGTTCGGACCCGACACCTCTGACGCTGCGTCAGATCCTGCGGCGGGTCACCGCGACCGCCCCGAGTGCCGTCAGCAGCATCAGCCATGCGCCGGGCAGCGGGATCTCGGCGTTTACTTGCGAAAACGCGATCTCGCCCATTGCGCAGAACCGAAGGTTGCTGGTGGGGATCCGGTAACATTCGGGGATGTCGATCCGGAA
>CAYWND010000482.1:0-2752 GCA_964459085.1 uncultured Oceanibium sp.
GCCTGGCAACGAAATCTTCTATGACTTTCTCTTCCGCCAAATCGACATCGACTTGGAAATGCCTGTGGATCAGGGCCTGCGATGAGATCGTGCCTTTGTGAGGCAAAAGAAGATCGAAACTACGCTGCTGACTTTAGGTGGAATGCGGCGGGTCCACGTCCAATTCTGCCGATGGCGCGGCGGGATCCAGGGTCTATTTCCCCACCTTTCCCTTGCCATTCGAAATTTGAAACGTCCGGATCTGGATTGGCCCACAATCGCGCCGAAAGAGACCCTCAGCCCGGATTGCTGTTAGTTTCTGGCGCGTTCGGGCATGTACTTGCGGGTGATCGCCAGAATGTCCAGTTGCATGCAGACAGTTAGAGCCAATCCGGCCGGCGCGGGAGGTGTTGCGCGCGGCCGGATCTGCCCGGGACGTTGGATCGACTACACCGCGTGGCCGTCCTCGCCGAAGAAGTGCAGCCGGTCAGCGTCGAACGCCAGGCCAACCTGGTCGCCGACACGATGCCCAGCACCGCCATCCACGCGGACGTTGACAACACCCAGAGGACCGCAATCCACAAACAGGAAGATGTCGGCGCCAAGGTATTCGGCGACCTCGACCACGCCGTCGCAATTGCCTGTTCCCGCATCACCAACAGAGATGTGCTCCGGTCGGATACCAAGTTTGGCAGGCTTTCCGTCCCCTGAGTAGGCACCGCCACGACCACCTTGCAACGTATAGGCGCCCGTATCACTGCCGCAGGGCAGGATGTTCATCTTGGGGCTGCCGATAAACTGCGCAACAAAGAGGTCCGACGGACTGTCATAGAGTTCACGTGGCGTGCCGACCTGAGCGATCCTCCCGGCCTCGAGCACGACAATGCGGTCGGCCAGGGTCATTGCCTCGACCTGGTCGTGAGTCACGTAGATCATCGTGGTATTCAGCGACTGGTGCAGCTTGGCAATTTCCAGCCGCATCTCGACCCGCAATGCAGCGTCGAGGTTCGACAGCGGTTCGTCGAACAGGAATGCGGTGGGCGCGCGCACGATCGAGCGTCCGATGGCGACGCGCTGACGCTGGCCGCCCGACATGTCCTTGGGCCGCCGGTCGAGCAGCGGTTCGAGTTTCAGGATCCGCGCAGCCTCGTTGACCTTGTGGTCGATCTCGGCGCGGGGCGCGCCAGCCGTTTTCAGGCTGAACCCCATATTGTCACGCACCGACATATGCGGGTACAGCGCATAGGATTGGAACACCATCGACAAGCCGCGTTTTGACGGCGGCTGGTCCGTGACATCCGTGCCATCCAGGACGATCGCCCCGCGCGAGGTTTCCTCGAGCCCGCCGATCATGCGTAATAGGGTGGATTTACCGCAGCCTGAGGGACCGACGAAAATAATGAACTCGCCATCGTCGATTTTCAGGTCCACGCCTTTGATGACCTGCAGGTCGCCGTACCATTTCTCGACCGCGTTGAGATGTATCGCGCCCATCAGTTTCCTCCTGTGGATGGTGAGGCCCATGCCAGCCAGACGGCGGCGGTCCAGGTGAATGCCCCCCCACCGGCAGGCGCGCCGGTCTGGGGGTGAAAGTACTCGGCAAAGCCGTGTTCCGCGATCAGCTCGCGGGTTAGAACGCGCAATCTTTCGGCTTCAGTGGTGTGGCCCATGTCGGCCAAACCGATTCCAATCAGCGCGTTCATGATTGCCCATGTCGGTCCTCGCCAATAGCGCATGCCGTCGAAGGCGGGCGAGTCGATGGCAAGGCTTGGCACCGGATAGCGGCAACTGCCAAGGGTCCGGTTGAAAGCATCGCGCATGTCATCGTCGCCAAGGCCCGCGTACCAGCACAGGAACGACGCAGATGTCATGTGCCCCGTAAAGGCGCCCGTGCGCAGATTGATTGCCTCGAACACGCCGGACTGGGGATTGCGCAGGCTTTCGGCACCGGCCAGCAAGCGCTGACTCCACCCCTCGACCTCTGAAGTGTCGTGACCCATTGCTTGTAACATGTGCGCCAGATCGCGGTTCGCACGCAGCAGGATGAACGTCAGGGTCGGATCGGCAACGGCGAAGGGGCGGTCCTTTGCCAGTTCCGCCTCGTCCCAGCTGGCGTTTCGGCCCCGATTGACTAGCCAGATATAGCGGTCATAGTCCGCTTTGGTGGGCCGCATCGAGGGGTCTACGTGGCCGGTGTCGCGCCGCGTATATTCGCCCACGCCCACCGGATCGATCATTTCCATGGCACTGTCCCAGTCGGCGCTGTTGTCCCGCCCTGCTTCCCACGGGTGGGTGATGAACACCGCATCCTGATCGCTGGTGCGCCAGTCCATGAACCACTTGTGCCAGGCAGTGATCGCCGGAAGCAGCGCGCGCAGATACGCCTCGCCCGCAGTCTTGTCACGTTCCCAGATCGCGCGGACGAATGTCGCGGCGACGGCCGGTTGGCTGATGCCGGACGAGGGGATCGGGCCGATACCATGGGTGCCCCAGACATCGGCGCCAGGGTAATAGCCCGGATCCTCTTTGTGGAACAGGATATGGGGAACCATGCCATTGGGCCACTGCCCCGAGAACAGCGTCAGAACCTCTTGCCAGGCACGATCGACATCGAAAGTCGAAAAACCCCAGCCAGCAAAGGCGCTGTCCCAGTTCCATTGATAGGGATAGAGCCCTGCCGTTGGGACCGTATAGCCGCCCCGGTCATTGCCGCGCAGGATGGCCTGGGCGCGTTCGTCAAGCGAGATGAAATCTTGGCCGCTCATCCCTTGAC
>CAYWND010000483.1:0-2752 GCA_964459085.1 uncultured Oceanibium sp.
CCCCGGCCGTGCCGATGTTTTGGTCGAGCTTTTTACCAGCCAGGGCTGTTCCAGCTGCCCGCCAGCCGATCGGCTACTGGGCGAATTGGCCAAACAGGACGGCGTGATCGCGCTGGCCTTCCATGTGGATTATTGGGACTATCTGGGCTGGAAGGACACGTTTGCAAAACGCGAGTTTAGCCAGCGTCAGCGGGCATACGCAGGCCGGACAGACCGGCAATGGCTGCGCAGGCCCCTGCGTGGCAGCTTTACGCCCGAGATGGTCGTCCAAGGCACCGACAGCCTTGTCGGCAGCAGTGGCGACAAAATCGTCGCCCGTATCCTGCACCACATGACCGCCGAAAAACCCGCGCAGATCTTGTTGGATCGGGAGGGTTCGGATCTGGTCGTCCGTCTGGCGCCTACCGGTGGCGCAATCCCCCGAACCGATATCATGGTTGCCACCTATTCGCCCAAGCAGTCAGTGGATGTGCGGCGCGGCGAGAATGCGGGACGCGAGCTGACCTACCACAGGATCGTAACCTCGTTGCGCAAAGCCGGGTCCTGGGACGGATCCGGTCAAGTCGCAGTGCGCGTGCCAGATGCCGATGGCCCGGTTGCCGTGTTCCTGCAGGAACGCAATGCCGGTCCCGTGATCGCCGCCGCGTCCCTGGAGTAACGCCTCCCTTTACGCCTCGCCGTCCACCGCATCCCGCGTCGGATCGGTAAGGTCCCAGCGCCGGTGCGGCCAGTGCCACTGATCGGGATAGCGTCGGATCATCGCCGCCAGGCTATCGTTCAAGGCCTGGGTCATGGTCAACGGGTCGCTGTGGGGCACAGGCGGCTCGAACTCCACCCGAAAGTTCACCCCATCCGCCAGTCGGACGCCATAGGCCGGGACCAGCGGCAGGTCGTATTTCAACGCGATCTCGGCCATCCCGGTCGCTGTTGTAGCGGGTGCGCCCATGAAATCCAGGATCTCGCCGCCCCAGACCTTCTGATCCAGCAGGATCGAGGCAAAGCCGCCATCGCGCAGATGCTTGATCAGCGATCGCATCCCCTTGGGGCCCTTGGGAAACATCGGACGGCCGTTACGCTCGAAATGGGGCACCATGTCGGTGTTGAAATAGGTGTTGTTGTGCTGCCGAAAGATCGCGCCGGTTTCCATGCCCCGATGCTTCATCACGGCGCGGATCGCCTCCCACTGGCCGAAATGGCCGGACACGATCATCGCGCCGCGGCCTTCGGCCCGAGCGGCCGTTAGCGCGGCCATCCCTTCGTCGCCCGTCACCTCGATCCCGGCGGCCTGCGCGATCCGCTCGCGGCTGAGGCGCATTTCGACCGCGGTGCGGGCCGCGTTGGTGGCATAACCGCGCATCAGCGCCGCACGGTCGGCGGGGCCCATGTCGGGAAAAGCAATGTCCAGGTTTGCATCGATCCGCCGTCGCACGCCGGGCAACACCGCCAGTGCCCGCCGCCCCGCCCAGCCCGCAATGCGCGCCCGCACGCGCGGCGGCAAGGGGCGCGTCAGCGAAAACACGGCCCTTAGCGGCAGGTTGATCAGATAGTCCTTGAGGGCGTTGCGCTGTCGCATTGTGCCACTGCGGTTGCGCCCCGGCCCGACATCCCGGACCGGGGCGACCTGTCAGGTCTTGAGCGGATTGATCATCATGACCATCTGGCGCCCTTCCATCTTGGGCATGGCCTCGACCTTTCCGATCTCTTCCGTATCGGCGGCAACGCGCTCCAGCAGGCGGCGGCCCAGTTCCTGGTGCGCCATCTCGCGCCCGCGAAAGCGCAGGGTCACCTTGACCTTGTCGCCGTTGCCCAGGAATTTGGTGACGTTGCGCATCTTGACGTCGTAGTCGTGGGTATCCGTGTTGGGACGGAACTTCACTTCCTTGACCTCGATGATCTTCTGTTTCTTCCGCGCTTCGGATTCCTTTTTCTGCTGTTCATACTTGAACTTGCCGAAATCCATGATCTTGCAGACGGGCGGACTTGCGTTCGGAGATATCTCGACCAGGTCCAGCCCGGCCTCGTCGGCAAGATCCCTGCCGCGCTCGGGCGATACAACCCCTACATTTTCTCCGTCGGCTCCGATGAGCCGGATTTCCGGGGCGCGTATCTTTTCGTTGACGCGGGGTCCGGTGTCGCGCGTGGGTGGCGCGTGGTGTGGTCTTCTGGCTATGGCCTTAAGGTCCTTCTGTCGTTCATCGCAAGAAATGCAAAGAGGCGTCTCTTCGAACGCCTCGCAATCAATATAAGAAATACGAAGGCGTTTGGAAAGACGCTAAGATCAGCCGATAGATGGCGCGTTTATAAGCATCGCTTTACCCCACCCGGCGCTGCGGTGTAGGTGCCCGATCCATAGACTGGCAATGCATTCGAAAGGGGATCGAAATGCGCACCACCTTGATCATCTTAGGTATCATCGCTGTGGCCGGCATCGCCTGGTTCGTGGCCGGCGGGGATGCTGGTGACGATACCGCGACCCAACAGCAGGCTGCACCGGCGCCCGCACCCGAGCAACCTGCAGAGGCGGCGGAAGAGGCGGCCGAGACTGCGACCGAGACCGCCACCGAAGCTGCGGCCGAGGCGGTGGAGGAAGCCCGCGACGCGGTCGAAGACGCCGCTGGCGAGGCGCTGCAAAGCGTAACCGAAGGCACCGCCACTGCCAGCGAGGCCGCCGAACAGGTTGTCGACGAGGCCTCGGAAGCTGTAGGCGAGGCTGCAGGGCAGTTGTTGGAACAGGCCACGGATGCCGCCGAAG
>CAYWND010000484.1:0-2740 GCA_964459085.1 uncultured Oceanibium sp.
GATGAAATCGAAGGCGCGCCCGGCAATCAGTTGGGACGTCGTTTCGTGGTCGAGGAAGACATTGGCGAACACATCCTGCGGCACACCCGCCTCGTGAAAGGCACGGGCCATACGTTCGCCCACCAGCAGGGTCTGCGTGGCGTGTTTCAGGACCACCGTGTTGCCCGCGATCAGAGCGGGCGCAACGGTGTTGATCGCGGTCATGTAGGGGTAGTTCCACGGTGCCACGACGAACACGACGCCATGCGGCACCCGGCGGATATAGCGGGTAAAAGTGGCATCTTCGCCCACCGGAATGTCGGCCAGCGCATCAGGCGCGATGGCGGCCATGTGGGTCGCGCGTTCCTCGAACCCGCCGAACTCGCCGCCATAGCGGATGGGGCGGCCCATCATGCGGGCAAGTTCGGGCACTACTTCGTCGGTCATGGCACCGACGCGGGCCACGCCTGCCAGAACCATCTCGATCCGCTCGGCCAGAGGTCGCGCCGCCCAGGCGGTTTGCGCGGCACGGGCGCGCGCGACGGTGGCGCGGGCATCGTGCAGGGACAGCGTCTCGCGGGTGGCGAAGACAGAGCCGTCGATGGGCGAGGTGCAGGTCAGCATGGTCATGACCGCTCGAACCCCCGCTGCACTTCCCAGTCGGTGACGCGGCGGTCGTATTCCAACTGCTCCCACCTTGCGGCGTGCACATAGTGGTCCACCACCTCGTCGCCCAGCGCGGCCCGCAGCATTGCCGACCCGGCGGCTGCATCCGCCGCATCGCGCAGCGTGGCAGGGATGGACTGGGCGGCCTCGGCCACATAGGCGTCGCCCGAAAACTCGGGCTCGAGATCCAGGCCCTGCTCGATACCGGCCAATCCGGCAGCGATCTGACTGGCAAAGGCCAGATAGGGGTTCAGGTCCGCACCCCCGACCCGGTTTTCCATTCGGATCCCCTTGGTCCCCTCGCCCACAAGGCGGAACCCGGCGGTGCGGTTGTCCCGGCTCCAGACCGTCTTGGTTGGCGCGAAGGTCCCCGCGACATAGCGCTTGTAGCTGTTGATGTTGGGCGCAAGGAACAGCGTCACGTCCGGCGCGTATGCCAGCAGACCCGCCATATAGGCCCGCATGATGTCCGACATGCCATGCGCCGCGCTATCGTCCAGGAACAGCGGCGCGCCATCCGAAGACCAGATCGATTGATGGATATGACAGGACGATCCGGCGGGCGCGTCGGCATATTTTGCCATGAAGGTCGCGGCGTGACCGTGCGCAAGCGCGGTTTCCTTGACACATTCCTTGGTGATCACATGCGCGTCCGCCGCCTGCAGCGCGGTGCCATACTTCACGTTGATTTCGTGCTGACCGGCCCAGGCCTCGCCCTTGGAGTTCTCGACCGCGATCCCGGCACCATAGAGGCCGTTTCGGATCGCCCGCATCACCGGCTCGGCGCGGGTGGTGGTGAAGATGTGGTAGTCCTCGTTATAGGGACTGATCGGGGACATCCCGCGATAGCCCGCATCGCGCACCGCCTCGTAGCTTTCGCGGAACAGGTAGAACTCCAGTTCCGAGGCCATCAGCGCCGTCATGCCCTTGTCCGCCAGCCGCGCAACCTGGCGTTTCAGGATCGCACGCGGGCTGACCGCGATATCGGCATGCCCGTGGTGGTCGAGGATGTCACAGATCACCAGCGCCGCGCCCTCGGCCCAGGGGGTCAGGCACAGGGTCGAGAGATCGGGCTTCATCATATAGTCGCCATAACCCTGTTCCCAGGACGCGGACGCATATCCCGGCACCGGCTCCATCTCTTGGTCGACGGTCAGCAGGTAGTTGCACGAGTGCGTCTCGTGCACGCCTGCCTCAAGGAAATGCCGGGCATGAAAGCGCTTGCCCATCAGACGGCCCTGCATGTCGACCTGGGCCATCACAACGGTATCAATCTGGCCAGCATCCACGGCGGCGGTCAGCGCTTCGAGGGTCAGGTTGGTCATGGGTCTCTTCCATTTTCGATCGTCATCCCTTCGTGGGACAATTCCATTTCTTCGATGGGAACGTCGGTGCCGTCGGCCGGCAGATCGCCTGTTCTGACCTTGATCGGAAAGGCGTTGGCCAGCACCCACACCATTGTCGCGGCGCCGGTCTCGTCCAGCAGGCGGATGGTCACGCGCTTGCGGGCAATAGTGTTCATCTGAACCCGGGTGTACCAATCAACAAACCCAGATCCTCTGGCGGCAATACCCTTCCTGAGTGTAACGTTCGCGGCTTTCATCATCCCGGGCATCTTGACAGTGCTGAATGCCTTTGCAGTCCCCGCGCGGTATTCCTGTGGCTGACTTTCGATGTCCATACCAGATACCTCTTGAAACGGTATCGGCTCACCCCCTTCGAGTTCCACCTCGAAGAAAAATTTCGGCAGGGGCCACTCGGTGTCAGACCGGTTCGCCATTGCGGCTCTCCCGTGGGGTTGGGTGGGTCAGAGGGCGCCGCCGCCAGGCGGCGCCCCCGTAATGTCATCCGTACCGGTAGGGTCGACCGGCCTTTTGCATGTCTGCATTGTACTGGCGGAAGATCTCGACGACCTTGGCCTGTACCTCGCCTTCGGCGGCGATCTCGTCCCAGAAGGCAACGGCGGCCTCTTCAACCTGCGCCCATTCCGCATCGGGGATCGAGGTCAGCTCCATCTTGGTGCCGTTCACACGCAGGCTGGCCTCGCCGCCCCAGTACCACCACTGGCGATAGTAATGCGACTGGTCGCAGCAGA
>CAYWND010000485.1:0-2738 GCA_964459085.1 uncultured Oceanibium sp.
GGACCACGGTTCACTCCGGGCTCGTAATCGCGGCCGCGCAGGCCCATCCAGTCCTCCCAGATCCGGTCCACGTTGCAGTGATTGAGGAAGAACACCGGATCATTGGGCGAGGTTCCCGGCCCCATGTCCCCGCCGACCCAGACATGCACCCGGTTGTGCAGCTGCGGCCCGTTCGGCCAGCCCTCCAGCACATTGCGGTGGCTGGCCACCTGCTGGTTCCAGGGCGGAACATCATAGAACGGCTGGTTCAGCGCGGCCGTCACATCCTGCACCCTGGGCAGGGTCGGCACCCCGAAACTCTGCCCCGAGGCGCGGCGGATACGGCGCGGCGCGACCGACACCAGATCGCCCGAAAACGCGTCCTGCACCAGGCGCACCCGCATATCGCCAATCGGGCCGGATCGCACCTCGCCCCGGGCCTCGCCGATATAGTCCGCGCTCCACAAATCCGTGCGCCATTGCTGACCAACGGGCAGCTCGCCATCCGCCGCCCAATCCCAGTAGGGCAGGCCAAAGTTCGGATCGCCCAGCGCGTCCTGCATGAACTCCTCCAGCCGGATCATGTACATGCGGTGCCAGGGCAGGAAGATCGGGCCGCTATGGGCCGCATTGCCCACCGGCAGCGGGATCGACATCGCCAACACGTGCCAGAAGACGAACACGTCCCAGATCGAGAGTTCCTGCTCGATCCCCCGCATCGACAGCGGCAGGTTGTTGGCCCGCAGGAAATTGAAGATGTCGCTGGCCATCACGCCCGAGTTTGGCTGATCCAGAAGCCGCGAGGCCTCGAGGAACTGGTCACGCACTGCGGTGCTGACAAAGATGTTCTCGCGCACGCCCATCAGTGATGCCCTCCGTGACCGCCATGTCCATCCCCGTGGTCGCCATCCTGTCCGTCGCCGCCCAACGCGTCATAAGCCACATGCGCCAGAGGCGCGGCATCGACGATCGCACGGGCCAGATCAACGGCCGAGGCAAAGGAATAGTTCGGCAGGCCATGGCAGTGGACCGTTCCATCGTCCAACACCGTGGTATGCATGGTCAGCGGCTCGCCATCGATGTCGATGCGATAGGTCGTCCTGACCGAGATGCTGCGCCCCTTGTGGACCGCCTTGCGCGTGGTCGAGAACGACGTCGCGTGCCCATGGCCTTTTTGGCCCTTGTAGCCCGGCGGGGTCTGAAACTCGGTCCCGCCCTTGATCGGACTGTCGCTGATCCTGTGGCGTGTTTCCTCGGCCATTTTCGCACTCCTCCTGGTGGCTGACGGGCGCGCGCACCAGAACGGGATCACCCGCAGCCGCGCGCCAGTTGGGACATCAGTATATCAGGAAATCGGCGGATCGGCCGAACCGGGCGCACCGGCAGGCGTGGCGATACGCACAGTTTCAGGGCCGGTTCAGCCGTCGAGCGTGTTCGCGAACAGGTCGATGGGGGTCTTGACGCTCATCCCGCCATCCAGCGGCAGGATCGCGCCCGAGACATAGGCCCCCGCCCCGCTGCACAGAAAGAGCGTCGCACCCGCGATGTCGCTGGGCCGCCCGATACGCCCCAGCGGCACGTTCTGCCCGACCCGCGCGGCACCCTGCTCGGTGCCGGTGGCAAAGGCCGTCATCTTGGACGGGAACGGTCCGGGCGCGATCGCATTGCAGGTGATCCCGTCGGCGGAAAACTCGGCGGCAAAGACCTTGGTCATGTGATGCACCGCGGCCTTGGACATGGTGTAGGAATAGGCCCCCTCGGTGACCGGAACCGTGCCCATGACCGATCCGATATTGACGACTCGCCCCGGGTCATTATGGCTGGCCGTCATCTTCATCAATGGCAATAAATCTCGGGTCAGGGTAAACATGCCGGCCACGTTAACCCCCATGACCCGCGCCCATTGCGCATGCGGAAACGTCTCGATCGGGGCGCCCCAACTGATGCCGGCATTGTTGACCAGGATGTCCAGCCGGTCGGTCCTGCGCGCCACCTCGGCCGCCAGATCCGCGATCGCGGTTTCGGTCCCGACATCCCCCGCAAACCCCTCGGCCCGGCCTGGGAATTCCTTGGAATTCAAGGCGTCGGCAGCAGATTTGCAGGCCGCGCCCCGACGCGACACGATCAGGACGCGGGCGCCCGCCCACACCAGCGCCTCGGCCACCATCAGGCCGATGCCGGTCGCGCCGCCGGTGACCAGCGCCACGCGATCCTGCAGCGAAAAAAGCGGCGGCAGTGATCCTGATAGTTGCATGTGTTTTCCTCGGAATCCCGCTATGATTTAGCGTTTGCTGCCTTTGATCTTGGTCACTATAATCTTAACGAACAGGTTCGCCCCGCGTAATGGGGCATGGGGTAAGTGTAAAGATGACTTTGATCCTTAGCGTGCTCGCGGGGGCGATCGGTGCAAGCTGGGCGGCTGGAACATGGCCGCGCATGTCGCTTGTCGGGGCGATCAACATCCTCTTCGGGCTGATTGGCGGGGTGGCCGTGTGGGCCGCCGCGTATGAGCTTTCTCTGCTGGCGCCGAACTTCACAGTGCTGCTGTCGCTTCTGGTCCTGGGCGGATTGGGCGGCGCGCTGCTGACGCTGGGGGCGGGATCACTGCGCAACATCGTGCTGACGCGCTGACCCAAGCCTGGACCCTATCGAAATGATCCGATCCCAATCGCGGCCAACGTCGCGTAACCCTCTCGCGCGGGCAGGACTGGCCAATTCGGCAGGAGTATTTGTGGACAGAAAGAAGGCTCTAAACAAAG
>CAYWND010000486.1:0-2731 GCA_964459085.1 uncultured Oceanibium sp.
AAGGCCGAGCCCCATTCTTACAAGCAGCATCCAGCGTCCGGGACGTGGCAGACGTTCGACCACGGAGGGACGTGCCGCGATCAGCAGGTAGGGCAAAGCCAATCCAAGCCCGAGCGCGGTGAAGACGACGAGCACGTCGCCCGCGTTGCCGGCCAGAGCGAAGGCAATCGCCGTCCCGAGGAAGGGGGCGGAACAAGGCGTGGCCAGCACAGCGGCCAGCAATCCGGTGCCGAAGTCGGCTGAATACCCGGACCGCGTGCCGCCCGCCCCAAGGCGGTTCTGGATGCCCGAGGGCAGGGCAATCTCGAACAGGCCAAAAAGGTTGGCCGAGAATACAGCGATTACGATGAACATAACCGCCACAAAAACGGGGTTCTGAAACTGGATGCCCCAGCCGACGGACACACCGATCCACTTCAGGCCCAGTATGATGAACGCAAGGATCCAGACGAACGTCAGAACGCCCAGTGCGGAAAAGAGAAAGCCGTTGCGGACAACATGACGTGCCTGGCCGGTCACCTTGAGCACCGATGCGAGCTTGATCGACAAGACAGGCAACACGCATGGCATCACGTTCAGGATCAGCCCGCCCAGGAACGCGATCGCGGCAATCACCGCCAGTTGCAGCGGGCTGGTGCCCAGGGATGCTCTTTCGTATGGCGGAGCGGGAACGTCGGTGCTCAGTTCTGCCGGTGCGGTCACGGCCCGGCCCGTGTCTGTCACGGTCACGAAGGGAGCATCGTATTCGTCCGACCATGTGTTCAGCGGGATACGCGCCCAAAGTTTTGACCGGTCATCGCTGAGCCGGATATCCGGCTTCCCAAATGTTACCAGGGATCCGAATTCCGGGAAGACATCGACCGATTTGAACGGACGATCGCTCTGCGCGGTTACGAACAATGCGGAAGACGTCGCATCAACGGCGACTGTTTCCACCCGAATATCGCTCTCCTCCGGATTTGCCGGGACACGTGCGACGAATGTCGCGATTGCGCCCGCCGACGTTTGGTCGATCCCCGTGCCGCTTGGCAGGTCAAGGGCCAGTTCGAACGTCAAGGGCACGCAAACGTCTGAACACGTCAGCAAGGACACGCTCGCCCGCAGGTCCAGCGGCTGGCCGGGGTCCTGCAAGATTGCCCGCACCGGCATAACGACATCGCCGATGTATCCGAAGTTCTCGATTCCAAAGGCCTCGAAGCGTTTTGGGGCCGGCCAGAGGATTTCGGCTGACGCGAGGTTCGTAGAACCGGTCCAGTCGATTTCCGGTGGCAGGCCCACTTCGCCGGGTGTTCGCCAGTATCCCTTCCATCCCTCCGCATATTCGAGAACAAGTCCGAGAGAGATGGTTGCCGACCCCGGTGCAACGCCGTTTTCCGCCGAAATCAACCGGGCAGAGATCGCCGGGTTCTCGAACGTGTCCGACTCTGCCGCCTGCGCAACCTGTGGGAACAGCACCGAAAACCAAAGGCCAAGAAGCGCCAGCAAGCGCACCAGGCGCCAGCCTGCCCGAGCGGGTTCAGTCCTGCCAACCATCTAGCGCAGCACTTCCGGCAGCGCGGCAAGAGCCGTTTCGAGATCCGTCATCGGCAAGCCGCGCGCAATCCATCCGGGACCACTGGATGAGCCGAGCATACCTTCCGGGACATCAATGAACTCGGAATACCCGGCGCGTTTCAGCGCGGCGAACACGCGCCCGCTCCGACCGCCCGTAGCACAGATCAGGGCAACGGGTTTTCCCGCGGAACGATCGCGGGCGGCAAAGAGCCGCTGCTCGAAACCCGGTTCGTGCTGGCTGACCGGCCAGGCGCCTGTCGCAAGCCCCGTATCGGCCCATTCCGCGCGCGACCGCACGTCCAGAAGAATTGCAGCATTGCTGTCGAGCGCCTCGGCAAGCTCAAGCGCCGACCAGACCTCCGGCGTCGCCGACATTGCGAAACCGGGAATTACCGCTGCGCCGGAAAGGACACAGAACTGTCTTCTGTCCAAGGTGTCTCCAATTCGTTTCATGCACCTGTCGCCTCTGTTTCCGAAAGCCGATGGAATCGCGCAGGTCGGCAGGTCTCGTTTTCGTCTTCCTGGCGCTTCAGGTCGATGAAGCCCCGCATTGTCAAGTTGCACATCGTTGCCCGGCCCCGACACAGATCGCCATCCAGACCGCCCCGCTTCATCCGCGACGCGACGTGCGTGACGCGATTTCGCCCGATGCACCCGGCATCCGGGCAGGTCTTGATTGCATCACCGGTCTGTGCCGCGGCCCGATATCCGCCCCGGCCAGCATGGGGTTACAGCGGGGTGCGGATCAAGGTCAACATTACAATCTGATACATCACTTTTGGTAAATTCCTGCTGTTGACGAGGTCGCGCGGGATCGCCCCGCCACCAAAGGCAATCATTGACCTGACCGTCATCTTGCTGGCGCGATTGGGGCTGATTGGCATGATGTCCACGGATCAGCCCGAGGCAAGCAGTGGCCTGATGGGGTGCGCCAGAAGCGTGACAGCATCAACAGTTACAAGCTGGCCGATCAGCAGGCCGCTAACGACGCCCTGAGCCAGCTGCACGGCCTTGCCCGCGTAAAACAGCATCGCTGCGCGAGGGTTTGGATGCCTTCCCCCTCGCGTCGCTGATCCACAGGGAAGCCCATGTCCCCTGTGTGCTGGGCTGGGTCGGAGGTGTTGGTTTCGGCTTCCCAGCCTTCGACCCGGCCTTCTAGTTTAGTAGTTGGTTGTTT
>CAYWND010000487.1:0-1235 GCA_964459085.1 uncultured Oceanibium sp.
GGACAACACGCCCTTCATCGTCATATGGTCGGGACCCATGACGATGAAGGGCGTGTTGCCCAGCAACTCGGACATCCGGTGGCGAATTATGACACGTTGACGCCCGAGTTGCTGGACAACACGCCCTTCATCGTCATGGGTCCCGACCATATGACCAACCGGCGCACGCGCGAGGCTTTTGCTGCCGCAGGAGCACGTTTGAACGCCCGCTGCCACACCCATCTTTTCCGCAATATGCTCAGCTTTGTTCAAGAAGGGATGGGCGTCTGTCTGATCGATGCCTTCTCGCTGGATTTTGACCGGCATGGCGGGCACATTGTCCGACCTTTTTCGCCTGCAATCCACATCGACATGGCGATCGTGACATCGCGCAACCGCCCGCTGTCGGTGATCGGGCGTGCATTTGTCGATCAGTTGACCGAGGCCCTGTCCAGCTATGCGACGACGCGGATCCCGCGCCACCCGGATTGAAGTGGCCAGTCGGGCGGGGAATTGCACGCTGCCCGGAAACCTGTCAAATCTCGGGCCATGAAAGCTCGGGGCGGAAAATCGATATACGGCGCATCTGTCGGCATCCTGATGCTGGATGCGCAGTTTCCGCGTATCCCCGGCGATATGGGCAATGCGACCAGCTGGCCGTTTCCGGTACTCTACCGCGTGGTCCGAGATGCCTCGCCCGACCATGTCGTGCGGCGCGGTGCGACGGGACTGCTGGACGCCTTTGTGCAGGCGGCGCGCGATCTGATCCGCGACGGCGCTGACGGGATCACCACCAATTGCGGTTTTCTGGCACTGTATCAAGACGCATTGTCCGCTGCTCTGGATGTGCCGGTCGCGACCTCGTCGCTGATGCAGGTGCCAATGGTCAATGCGACCTTGCCACAAGGCAAACGCGCGGGGATCCTGACCATATCTGCCTCGACGTTGACGGCTGATCATCTGAAGAAAGCCGGGGTCCCCGACGGCACGCCAATCGGCACGACCGAGGGCGGGCGCGAATTCACACGCGTGATTCTGGACAACGAAACCGAACTGGATGTCGATCTGGCACGTCAGGACAATGTGGATGCCGCCCGGGCGCTGGTCGCACGCCATCCCGATCTGGGCGCGCTGGTCCTGGAATGCACCAACATGACGCCCTATGCGGCCGATATTCGCGCCGCGACCGGCCTGCCTGTCTTCACCATGGACAGTTTCGTTTCCTGGTTCCAGTCGGGCCTCAGCCCGCGCAGATT
>CAYWND010000487.1:1245-2729 GCA_964459085.1 uncultured Oceanibium sp.
TCGATTAAGTCAAAAATTATTCCCCTCATTCTATTGGTTAGCTTTTTAACTGGAGTTCCTTGGCCCGTTGCCGCGCGATACCAAGCGACAATCTTGGCCCGTTCCTCGGGTTCCATCCAGCTCAGGTTGCCCGGTGGCATGGCGTTGGTGACCCCGGATTGCAGGTAGATCTCGCGCGCATGGCGGGCGATCTGGGCTTCGGTCTGCAGCCGGACACCCTTGGGTGCCCAATGAAGGCCCTCCCAGCCAGGTTCGTCGGCGTGGCACATCGAACAGCGGCCCAGAACGATGTCCTGCACCTCGTCAAATCCCTGGGCCTGCGCAAACCGCAACTCAAGCGCCCCCGCGGCCTCGTTCCGCGCGTCCTCGCGGAACAGGGGCGAGGTCGACAGCCACATGATCAGGATGAACAGGATGGCTGTCGCGGCCCAGGTCCAGGTCGGGTTGCCGGCGCGCGCATGAACCGAGTTAAAGTAGTGCCGGATCGTGACCCCCATCAGAAATACCAGCGCTGCAATGACCCAATTCAGATCAGACGCGAACGCCAACGGGTAGTGATTTGACAACATAAGGAAAATGACAGGCAGTGTCAGATAGTTGTTATGCGTGGATCGCAGTTTCGCGATCTTGCCGTACTTGGCATCCGGCACCCGTCCCGCCTTCAGATCCGCGACCACGATCCGCTGGTTCGGCATGATGATCAGGAACACGTTGGCGGTCATGATCGTGGCCGTAAACGCGCCCAGATGCAGCAACGCCGCGCGACCCGTGAAGATCTGGTTGTACCCCCAGGCCATCGCCACCAGCAGCACGAACAGCAGCAGCATCAACGCGGTGGGTCGTTCGCCCAGTCGGCTCTTGCACAGGAAATCATAGACCAGCCAGCCGATGGACAGCGACGCGGCCGAGATCACAACCGCCTGCAGCACCGTCAGATCCGCCTTGCCCGGGTCGATCAGATAGAACTCGGCACCGGCCCAGTAGACGATCGCCAACAGCGCCGCGCCCGACAGCCACGTCGAATAACTTTCCCATTTGAACCAGGTCAGATGCTCGGGCATCGCCTCGGGCGCGACCAGATATTTGCGGACATGATAGAATCCACCGCCATGGACCTGCCATTCCTCGCCATGCGCGCCGGACGGCAGATCGGGTGCCTTGCGCAGGCCCAGATCCAAAGCAATGAAGTAGAACGAGGATCCGATCCATGCGATCGCGGTGATCACATGAACCCATCGCACCGCAAACTCGGCCCAGGCCCAGATGATGGCATAGTCGTACATGTCCGCGATCCTTGTCGGTCAGGGTGCCGTGGCGCGCTCGCCCCCCCAAACATTCCAATGCCCAACCGGCAATGTCCAGACGACGCGAACCACCCGTTGCCTTTCCTCTGGCAATTGCGCCCGGTTTGGCCGAGGGTGGCGGCGATGTTTCGCCCTAGCCTTCTGATCCTGCCGCTGATTGCGGCGACCTGTGCCCCCACC
>CAYWND010000488.1:0-2709 GCA_964459085.1 uncultured Oceanibium sp.
TTCAGCGCGCGGCGCTTTCGCAGCGCTTCTTCCACGTGCCACGAGATCGCCTCGCCCTCGCGATCCGGGTCGGTGGCGAGGATCAGGCGGGGGTCGTCTTTCAGCGCCTCGGCAATGGCGCGGACATGTTTCTGGGATTTTGGGTCGACCTCCCACAGCATTTCAAAGCCGTTTTCCGGATCGACCGAACCGTCCTTGGCCGGCAGGTCGCGGACATGCCCATAGGATGCCAGCACCGTATAGTCCTTGCCGAGATAGCCGTTGATGGTCTTTGCCTTTGCGGGACTTTCGACAACGACAACGGCCATGCAAAGCTGCTCCTGCTAAAAATCGGTGCTCTCAGAGCGCGGAAAATGTGGGCGGAAACCGGTTCTGTCAAGATGGCCAGTGCCATGCTGTGCGCCGCCGGGTATCCTGATCCCGTAGGGATCATTGGGGCGACGAAAGGCCGGGATGAAGAGAATCATGATCATCGGACAGCCCGGGTCAGGCAAGTCGACACTGGCGCGCAAGCTGGGTGCGATCACGCATCTTCCGGTCGTGCATATGGATCATATCCACTGGAAATCCGGATGGGTCGAGCGGGACGGGCCCGAGAAGGACAGACTGTGTGCCGAGGTTCACGCCCGCCCGGAATGGATCTTTGAGGGCGGGCGGTCCACGACCTGGCCGGACCGTCTTGCCCGGGCAGATATGCTGATCTGGCTGGATGTCCCGCTGTTGCCCAGGGCCTGGCGGGTGGCCCTGCGCACGCTGCGGTTCTGGGGCCGCACCCGGCCGGATCTGCCCGACGGGTGCCCCGAAAAGTTCAGCCTGGAGTTCTGGGGGTATATCTGGCGTACCCGACGATCCGGTCGCGCACGCATGCTGGCCCTTTGGGACAGCACCCCGCCTGACATGCCGCGCCACCGATTGCGTCGTCTAAAAGATGTCTCTCGGTTTCTCGATGGCCTCTCCAGGGCCGCCGCAGTGGGCAATCTGGGCATTTCGCATCGCTGATCAGTTGGCGCGGACCAGTACGAACCCGTGCGACAAGCGGCGGTGTTTTGCCAGACGCTCGGACGGGGGCAGGACCGCGCGCGTTTCGACCCCCCGTGCCGCGAAGAAACGAATCGCGTCATCCACGGATCCGCGCTCGTGCCAGCCCATCGCGATGACGTCGCAGTCGGGGCCGGGGGCATTGAATTCCGTAAAATCCCGCATCGGGCGCACGACCTCACCTAGAAAGATCTGCTGCGCATAGGTGTCGACGACATCCGGCTCGGCCACATAGATCGGCTCGCCCCGGCACCCGATCGGCGTCGCGGTCTCGACCGTCCAGCGGATCATCTGGAACGGCTGAATGGCGGTGTCGGCATAGCGCAGACCTAGCGGGAGCACCACCAGCGGGACCAGGATCGAGTGTTTCAGCCGGTCCAGCAGGGCTTCCGGTGCCATCAGCACCGCCGCCAACGCAAATCCCGGGACGCAGACGACCAGATTTCGGGCCGAGATCACCGGGGTGTGGAACGAGATGGCGATCGCGGCGATCAGCACCATCAGGGGTGGCAGCAACATGTCGCCCGCCTCGGGCGCCAGTCTGCCCTTGGATCCGTTGCGGCGAGTCCAGATCAGGATCACAGGTGCCAGGATGAACAAGGGCGTCTGCCATGCCACGAAATCCAGCCATGGGCCAATGTCGTTTCGGATCCACAGGTTGCCGCCCATGCTGTCGGTGACATTCGAATAACCAAAGGCCCAGATCTCGAAGGCAGTGAACAGGACCGCACCGGCAATCGCGATGACTAGCGCCCGTCCCAGCCTCCGACGGCGCATGTGGTGCGCCATGCTAAGTGCCAGGATCGACAAGCCGATTGCCGCGCCGAAGAAATGCAGGCTGGTCAGCACCGCGGCTGTCAGGATCAGCGGGACCGTCATCCTGCGGCTGCGATCGACCAACAACAGCGCATGACCCAGCGTGGCAAACCCCAGAACCAGCATATAGGACCGCAGGTCCAGCATCAGGTTCAGCGTATAAAGGTTCGCGCACAAAAGGATCGTCAGCGACAATGTTCGGGTGCGCCCCAGAACCGGTGCGGCCACAACGATTCCGGCGGCCAATGCCATAAGGCCCGGGAGGTTCACTGCGCGCAGGGCGTGGGCATCGGGGCCGAACAGCGCCCCCAGCGCGCGCACGGCCAGCACAAAACTGGGCGGATGGACGTCACCCAGCAGCACCTGCCAGTCCAGCGGCCTGCCAATGGCGGCTGCGCCCAACGTAAAGACCTCGTCGAACCAGAAGGCGCGGGTCCAGCCGATCGCCAATACCGCCAGCAGCATTACGCCGCTGACCATTGCCGTCAGTCTAAGCCAGGGGAGCCCCGGTCGGTCTGCCTGCGTGCCCATGTCCTGCCCGTGGGTCGGGTTGTCATGGGGTCCGGCCTAGCACTCACGCGCAGCAGGGCAAAGACCGATCATGCGACCCGCGCCGAGACAAGGCCGCCGGGATGCCTTTCGATCACACCTTTGATGTCCAATTCGCTGAGGGCCGCCAGCAACTCGGATGGCGGCGCACCAATTTGCCGGACCAGGACGTCCTCGCTGACCGGGGCGGGGCCCAGCAGATTGAGGATATGATCTGCCATATCGGCCGGTTGTCGCTGTGGACGGTTTGATGCGGCGTCCACCAACGCTGGCGACCCGCGCGCCGCGCTCGAGACCGTCGATCAA
>CAYWND010000489.1:0-2707 GCA_964459085.1 uncultured Oceanibium sp.
CTTATCAAATCGACCTAAACTGTCCCATTGGCGCTGACGTCAGACAGTTCCGTTGTAAGCATCCTGTAAGGTCGAAAGCCTATGGCACACAAAATTAAATCACAGCTTCGGGAAAAACTCATGCGACTTCTTTCGATTGCCATTTGTCTGGCCACCGGCCTCGCACTGCCTGCCAGTGCAATGTCTTTGCCTGACAGCGGTTCACTGCGCTTTGATGTGGTACGCAAAGGGAAGGACATCGGCGATCACAGCTACCAGTTCTCTGGCAGCGGGAACAGCTTCACGGTGAAAGTGGATACCGATGTGGCAGTCAAAATTCCCCTGATCCGCGCCAAAGTATACAGCTTTGAGCATCACAGCGTTGAGAAGTGGAACAGCGGCAAGCTGTCCAGCGTCAGTTCCACGACCAACGATGACGGTGAACCACACAAACTCAACACCGCTGGCAACGGAACTCTGCCCGCAAGTCTTTGGAACGAGGACATCGTGAAGGCAAAGAAGCTGTTGAACACCATCGATGGCAAGACGATGTCCGTGCGCGTATCCGAACTTGGAACAGAAGCGGTTCAAGTCCAGGGTGGTAAGGTGAACGCCCATCATTACCGCCTGTCTGGCGGTCTCGCACGCGACCTATGGTACGATGACAGCGGCAATCTGGCCCGCGTCGCTTTCAAGGCCGACGACGGTTCCACCGTGACTTACGTTCGAAAATAGACTAGCGCGCCCTTATGAGGGTTCTCTACGTTGAAGACAGCGAAAAACTGGCGCTCAACACGAGCGCCAGTTTACGTGCGTCCGGGTTCACCGTGGATCCGGTGCACACGTGTGAAGACGCGGAATATGCAGCGCAAACCTATCATTATGACGCCATCGTTCTCGATCTTGGCCTGCCGGACCGGGATGGTTTGACGCTGTTGGCGGACTTGCGGAAATCTGGCGCGGATACTCCGATCCTGATCTGTACCGCCCGCGACGCGTTGGACCAGCGGCTTGCCGGATTGAATGGTGGGGCCGATGATTATGTCGTCAAACCTTTCGCTGTCGAAGAACTGGTGGCGCGGATCAAGGCACTGATGCGCCGTCCGGGCGGTGCGTTGGGTGTCACGCTGTCAGTGGGCAACACGACCTTTGAAACCGAGGATCGACGGATCCTGATCGACGGTCAGGCGCATCCGTTCAGCAACCGCGAAACGGCATTGCTCGAGTTGTTCTTGCGCCGTGCCGACCGAGTGATCTCGAAGGATGCGATTGAAAATACGCTCTATGGCTTTGACGAAGCGCCTACACCCAACGCGATTGAGGTTCTGACGCATCGGCTGCGCAAGAAACTGGCAGACAAAGGCGCAACAATCGAAATCCACAACTTGCGCGGCATCGGCTATGTACTGCGCGAGGCGTCTACATGAACCTGCACCCGTTTTTTCGTCGCGGGGTATCGCTCAGGCGGGATGTCATTACGCACGTCGTGGTGGCCCTGTTGGTCTGCACGGCGTTGTTCGGCGGCGTGATGATTTACGAATTCTTCGAGCATCTCGAGGAGCAGACGGAAGATGCACTGGAACTGGAAGCAGCAGAGGTTGCGGCGCGTATCGACCCGTCCGCGCCCAACCTGGGATTTGATCCTGCATCCTTGCGTTTTGCGGGCAATGACGGGCGTTTTCGCTACACGCTTTTTGACGCAGATGGCTCGCCTTTGGTCGGTGGCGAAACCGCGCCGTCTTTGGCGCCGGTGATGCAGGACCTGCGTCCCGGAGATCACAGGGATCTGCACCTTGTGGGGGATCGCATCGGTGTCGTTCTGGCCGTACGCATCGAGGGCGAGGACTACGTTGTGCTGGTGTCGACCTTTCCAAGAAGCAGGGACAGATCTCAGATCGAGACGATGTGGCATGAGTTGAAGGAACAGACGGTCTGGATCTTGTTGGGCTCGGTCGTGATTGTGCTGGCAGCCATGCTGGCGGCGCGTCGCGGCCTGGCACCGCTGGCCGCCCTGTCTGACCAAGCCGCCCGGATCGACACCACCCGAAGCGATCTGCGTCTGGATCAGACCGCCGCTCCGACAGAAGTGTCACCCCTTATCGGCGCCGTGAATGCAGCCCTGGACCGGTTGGACAAAGGGTACAAGACACAGCGGGATTTTTCGTCCAACGTTGCACATGAGATTCGCACGCCGCTGGCTGTCTTGCGGTCCAGTATCGACCGGATCGACGACCCGTCTCTGAAAGCCAGCCTGTTACAGGATACAGAGCGTCTGGACACATTGCTCGCGCAGACGATCGACCTGGCGCGGGCCGAAGCGAACATGCTTCACCCTTTTGAACAGGTGAATTTGCATGACATCGCGGTCGATGTTGCCTCTGATCTTGCGCCGGGGGCGCTGTCGGAAGGCAAGTCGCTGGCCGTGACGGGTGCACAGGATGTTGCGGTGTCCGGCAATGCGAGCCTGCTGGCGTCGGCGCTGCGCAATCTCGTCAGCAACGGTTTGAAATTCAGCCCCGCCGACAAGGAGGTCGAGATAGAAATCCTGTCCAACCCGCCGGGTTGGCGTGTGAAAGACCGCGGATTCGGTATGGATGTTGCAAACACGGATGCCTTTTTCGAACGGTTCAACCGAGGTCAGACTCCGCCGCGTGCAGATGGGTTCGGAATCGGTTTGGCTATCGTCAGGTCGGTTGCTAACGCGCATGACGCGACCGTTGGCGTCGAG
>CAYWND010000490.1:0-2707 GCA_964459085.1 uncultured Oceanibium sp.
AATTTATCTGTTGTCGTTGTAAAAGTTAAAAATGTTATCTGTGGAGAAGAAAACTAGCGATGAGCTGAAGACTATGACTTCGCAGGGCGGCTGGTCGGGCTGACGAACCGCATCTCGGACATCACCTATAACGGGCGCGGGCAGACGACGGCGATCGACTATGCCAATGGATCGGATGTCACCCATAGCTACTCGGCGACCCGCGGGTTCCTGACCCAGATCGACTTCACTGACAGCGCATCGACGCTGAAGTCCCAGGACATCTACACCCATCTCGCAAACGGCCAGATCGCCACGCGCCGCGCGCTGCAAGACCCGCAGGACATGGACTACGCCTATGACCATGCCGGGCGTTTGCTGTCGGCGACGAATGTCAGCAACACGGCCTATTCCCGGACCTACACCTATGACGCGGGCCATAATATGCTGTCCAAGAGCGACATTGGGACTTACGTCTACCCCGCCGCGACGGCCCCGCGCCCGCACACGCCGACCAGCGCAGGCGGCACCACGCTGACCTATGACGCCAATGGCGACAAGCTGATCAACTGGGCACTACCTTGAGCCCAGTGACCCCGCAAATGGGCTGCTATCCCCGCTACTCGCATCTCTCCACCACCAACCGTCTTCCCACCACCCCATCCTCCCCGAGTACCGGCTCCAGCCGCTGCCCCAGCACGCCGCGCAGGACGGCGTCGATGAGATAGGTGTCCACGCCAAGGTTGCTCAGCCGCAGCCGGGCCTCGGCGGCGGAATTGACGTGCAAGGTGGAGAGCACGAGGCGACCGACGAGGGCTGCGCGGCAGGCGATCTCGGCGGTCTCGCGGTCCCGGATCTCGCCGATCATGACGACGTTTGGGTCCTGGCGCAGCAGCGCGCGGAGCATTTCGGCAAAGCCCAGGCCGATCTCGGGGTGGACCTGGGTTTGATTGAGCCCCGGTAGCGTGTATTCCACCGGATCCTCGACCGTGCAGATCTTGCGCCCGGGCCGGTTGAGATACGAAAGCGCTGCATAAAGGGTCGTCGTTTTCCCCGAGCCGGTTGGGCCGGTGCCGTCTAGTTCGCCTCGCCGTCCAGCGCCGCACAGGCATCAGAGCCTTCGGTCAGCGCGACAGCCTCGAGGGTTGCGAGGGTGGCGGTTTCGGTGGCGACCCCCAGGGCGGTCAGCGTGATATCGGCGATCTCGGCGCGGGCGTCGCGGGGCGGCAGGTCGGGGGCGTCGAGGGCGCGGAAGTCGGCGATCAGCGTCTTTTTCAGCGCCAGTTCACGGGGAAAGACCTGCTCGGCCAGGGCATCGGCCTGCGCCTTGAGGCCACAGCGGGCCAGCACCTCGATCCGCACGATATCGCTGCGCAGGTCGGCGAAGTCGGACAGGTAGCGGTTGGTCAGCCAGGCCACCGCGCGGGCCTCGGCCCCCTGTTGGGCCGCCGCCGGGGCGCCGATCAGCAGGGCGGCGAGGACAAGGGTCGCGCGCATCAGTGGCCCTGATGGGACTTGGCGAAAGCAGCCTTCTGGTCCTCGGTCGCCTCGGTCTGGTACTTGTCGCGCCATTCGGCGTAGGGCATGCCGTAGAACACCTCGCGCCCCTGGTCCTTGGTCATCTCGATGCCCTTGTCGGCCGCAGCCTCTTGATACCAGCGGCTGAGGCAGTTTCGGCAGAACCCGGCCAGGTTCATCATGTCGATGTTCTGGACATCCGTACGCTGGGCCAGGTGGTCGCGCAGGCGGCGGCAGGCGGCGGCTTCGAGTTCGGTCCGGGTCTGGTCGTCCATGTCAGTCTCCGTTCTGGTCGGGCAGCGGGTCTAGGGGACGCGCCGCGATGTCGGTGAGGACCGGCGCGAGCCGCGCGGCCCAGGCCTGTTGGCCGGGTTCATCACAGATGAGGTCGTTTCGGATCTCGATCAAGGCGTGGGGCAGGCCGCGCATGGTGCCGTGGCGGTACATGCAGTCGCCCTGCAACTGGCCGGTATAGGGTTCGTTGTCACCCACGACGATGTCGCCGGGCGCGGCCAGCGCGTCGATCAGCGGGCGGGCGATGCGGGGGTCGCGGTCCCACAGCACGCCAGCATGCCAGGGCCGGGCGCTGCGCCCGCGCAGGCGTGGCGTGAAGGAATGGATCGAGATCAGGCGCGGCGTGGTGCCCGCTGCCAGCATGGCGTCGATCTGAGTGGTGATGGCGTCGTGGTAGGGGGTGTAGAACAGCGCCTTGCGCCGGTCGATCTCGGTTCCGTCGGCGTGGCGGTTTCCGGGGATGATCGAGCCGTCATAGAGCTTCATGAGGATGGTCGGGTCATCCTCGCCCCGATTTGGGTCGATCACCAGGCGCGAGAAGTTGGACAGCACCGCAGGGGCGTCCATCAGCGCTGCCAGGTGGCGGGTCACGGCGGCGGCGCCCACGTCCCAGGCGATGTGGCGGGCCATGTCGCGCGCGCCCAGGCCAAGGTCGCCACCGTTGACCGAGGGCGGCACCAGGTTGCTGGCGTGATCGCAGAGCAGCAATGTGGGTCCGGGCGCGTCTGTGCGCAGCACCTCGAACGGCGGGGGATCAGAGACCGCCGCGGCGGCAAGAGAATCTGGCATGGCTATGGATTAGCGCCGCCGGGTGCACGAGAAAAGGGCACTCTTGCGCAAAAATTCGCGACAGCCTGCATTTTTCCCGGACATTCCCGGTGCCCGCGGTTATACACCGCCTCGAGGCCCCAGACTA
>CAYWND010000491.1:0-2701 GCA_964459085.1 uncultured Oceanibium sp.
GACCAGGACCAGATCGGCGCTGTCGGAAAGTCGCGCAAAGCTCTCCAGCACCGGCGCCTTCAGCTTGGGCTTCAGCGCCGAGTACTCGCGGGCCTTTACAGTCGCGACGCGCTGGCCATGCACGACGACCTGCGCGCCAGTCTCGGTCTCGGGTTTCAACAGGACGGGGTTCATGTCCACCACCGGATCGACCCCGCAGGCCAGCGCCTGCAACGCCTGCGCCCGCCCGATCTCGCCCCCATCGGCGGTCACCGCCGCATTGTTGGACATGTTTTGAGGCTTGAAGGGCCGCACCCGCAACCCCCGCCGCGCATAGGCCCGCGCCAGCCCGGCCACCAGCACCGACTTGCCGACATTGGACCCCGCGCCCTGGATCATCAGGGACGCGGTCACAGTATCTCCGGTCGATCGTTCATCTTGCGCCCCAGTTCTTCTTCCAAGACCCGTTGCGCGCCGTGGATCAGGGCGGCGCGCGTCTCGGGGTAGTAGGCGAATTCCGCATCCACAGGTTTGGCGCCGCTCGCGATCCACTTGTCGCCAGCCTGACGGACCTCTTCCGTGGCGCGCCCGAAGTTCACCTCGTAGGAATACCGCCCCCCCTTGAACACCTGTCTCAACGCATCCAGCTTGGTGTCCAGATCGGTCAGATCGGCATGGGGACCAAACCGGTGATGGGCATGCGCAACGATCCGGTTGCGCACAGCTTCAGGAATATCGGCCCACAGCTTTCTGTAGTCGTGGCGGTGATTGGACCTTGATCCCGCGACCTTCAGACACACCGCCTTCAGCAGGATCTCCATCGCCAGGGTGGCAAGCACCGGGCCAGATGCGCCGTACTCTCCGGATGATCGCGCAAGCCTTTCTGCCCCCGCAAGATAGCCACGAGCCTCCGTCCACATCGCATCGACGTTCTGGTCTAGGTCCACGATGGTCTCAAAACTCCACGCCCGCCTGCGCCTTCACGCCGGACCGGAAGGGATGCTTGATCAGCTCCATCTCGGTCACCAGATCAGCGATTTCGATCAGGTCGTCCTTGGCGTTGCGCCCGGTCAGTACCACATGGGTCATCGCCGGTTTCTCGGCCTTCAGGAACGCCACCACGTCAGCGATGTCGATATAGTCATAGCGCAGGGCAATGTTGACCTCGTCCAGCAGGACCATGCGGTTGGACGGATCGCGGATCAGCTCCTTGGCCTTCGCCCACGCGGCCTGCGCCATTTCGATGTCGCGCGACTTGTCCTGCGTCTCCCAGGTAAAGCCTTCGCCCATGGTGTAGAACTGGCAAAGATCACTGAAATGGTCCTGGATCAGATCCCGCTCGCCGGTACCCATGCCCCCCTTGATGAACTGCACGACCGCGCAGGGCATGCCATGCGCGATACTGCGAAAGATCATGCCAAAGGCGCTGGAGCTTTTGCCCTTGCCCTTGCCGGTATGCACGATGATCAGCCCGCGCTCTTCGGTTTTGGTGGCCATGATCTTGTCGCGGGCCATCTTTTTCTTGGCCATCTTGGCATTGTGGCGCTCGGTATCGTCGGTCATTTCACGTCTCTCCTTGGCTCAGGATTTCAGAACGTACGGACGGATCGCCGTCCAGCCAGACATAGATCACCACCAGCGGTACAGCGCCGGTTCGGATGGCGTGAACCTGGTTGGGCGCGCTGATCACCGCGTCGCCCGGCCCATGTGCCTGCCAGTCCGCGCGGTCATAGCGCCATTCGGCCCCGCCGGACACCACCAGGTACAGCTCGCCCGCGGGGTGCCGGTGGTCGCCATACAGGCAATCCGGCCCGGTCACACCGACGCCCATGGCAACACCTCCAGGGCGATAGTAGCCCCGCGTTCCCAGCAGCTCGACATACCCGCTGGCGGCCTGATAGGCGTCCATTCGCGGATCGTCGCCATAGGACCGCCGCCAGGCCAGATCCGGGCCCAGCTGCCGCATCGCCTGGATGACATCGGCGCAAGCGCCCTCGGGCGCAATCCCCATCAGGATATCCGATCCCGGCGCCCACGCGGGATCCAGCGCGTGAACCGGCCCCGGATCGGCTGGCAGGGCGGCGGCAAACCGCCCGACCTGAGCCCCCTCGTGCGCCACAACAGCTGTACGCACGCGTTGATAGAGGTCCCCAATCGCCGCGCCATCCAGACCACCCGGCTTCTTTGCTCGCGAAATACTCCCGCCGGAGGCACCAGGTCTCATCCCGCCAGCTCCGCCAGGCGGGCCTTGGCACTGTTGGACCGCGGTTGCCACAGACCGCGCTCGACCGCCTCCTGCAAGCGCTGGGCCATCTCGCGCAGGGCGGGCGCGTTGGCATCCTCGATAAAGTCGCGTACGGCATCGTCCTCCAGATACGCCTCGTAGACCAGATCGAAATGCCGCCCCTTCACGGCCCGCGTCGTGGCGGCAAAAGCGAACAGATAATCGACCGTTGCCGCCACCTCGAATGCGCCTTTATAGCCGTGGCGCATGACGCCAGCGATCCATTTCGGATTGACCGCGCGCGACCGGACCACGCGCGCGATCTCGTCATCCAGCGTGCGGATCACCGGACGCTCGGGGCGAGAATGGTCGTTGTGATAGCTCACCGGTGCCGCCCCCCGCAGGGTCTCGACCGTTGCCGCCATCCCGCCTTCGAACTGGTAGTAGTCGTCGCTGTCCAGCACATCATGCTCGCGGTTGTCCTGGTTCTGCACCACC
>CAYWND010000492.1:0-2692 GCA_964459085.1 uncultured Oceanibium sp.
GGGCAACCAGATCCGATCCTATGTTTTGCAGCCCTATCAGATGGTGAAGGATCTGCGGACCAATCACGAGACCTCGGACACACAAGGCGTTCTCGACGGTGATCTGGATGCCTTTATGGCCGCGACGCTGGCGATGGATGTGGCTGGTAAGAGCCGCGCCGAGGCCCAGGCGGAAGAGTGAGCCGCACCCGGAAAACGATCCAATGGATGGATTTCGGGAACGAACGGGCGGAGCCCCGGACCGCCCAGAATGGGCGGGTGCTCAAGGTTGAGCAATGGGCTAAGTTGCTGTATTTATTATATATTCGAAAATTCAAAGTGTGAGCACAGGTGTGAGCACAGCCTAAAACTGGAAATGGGGACGGGGGTGTTCCCCCCCATCCCCGGGCACTCGGCAAGGCCGGTTGCCCTAGATATATCCGCCCTCGGGCACAAGCAGCGCGCCAAAAGCGTTGCCGACCACTGTCCAGGGGCCGGTCCCCCGGTGCGACGGCTTGGTGTCGTAGTAGTAGGCGGTCGTCGATCCGAACTTGTGCGAATACTCGATTATTGGCTCGATCCCGGCATGATTGGGGGCATAGGCGTGGAACCTGAGCTCCAGATCGGCCGAGCCCTTTTCGAGCTGCATCAGCCGCTCGGTATTGCTGGGCCCAGCCTTGCCCAAAACCGGCAGTGTACCGTCGCGCGGTTCCTTGAATGCCAGGTAGATCGGATTCGCACGCCGCATTTTGGGATGCGCTGACTTTTCCAGCGAGAACCGCCAGTTGTTCTGACCCTTGACGGTTTCGACGAACCCGAAAACCGGGTACATGTCGGGATCTGCGATGCCCGGTTTCGAGGCCGCGTAGTTGGGAAACGCGTCCGCCAATTCCTTGGCCCGTGCCCCTTCGGCCAGCGTCCAGATCGGCGTCAGCCCGGTTTCGCCGTATCCCACCATGACGATGTTGTTGTCACCGATGCTGTCGATCCATTCGTCATAGCTGCCATTGGCGATCTTGTGGGCGTATTTTTCGTCCCCGCCGCGGGTCATGACCTTGATGACGGAGTTCTTTGAGAAGGTCTCCATCGCTTGCTTGTATTTGGCCTTGGCCTCGCCCGACAGCTTGCCGATCAGGCCCTTGTAGGACGCCTCGGCGGCGACCGAGATCTCGGACGAGCTGTTGAAGGCGAACGAGTTGGTGGCGGAACTGTAGGTCGCCCGCGCCCCTACCAGAATGTCGCCCAGATAGTGCGTGCCGTACTTGTCGAACAGGTCGGCAGGGGAGAGGCCGGGATTGTCAATGTCGGCGCGAGCATGATCCAGAAGCTGGGCGCGCGCGGGGCCCGGCAGATCCAACTTTAGCCGGTAGCGCACGTAGTGATCCCGCTGCTGGATAAAGTAAGAGCTTTCCGTGCGGGTGCTTTGAGTGTCGTAGGATGCGCTGATCGAGCCGGAAAAGGCGCCATAGCTGCCCTCAACCTTTGCACTGGCAGAGAAACTGGTGCTGAGGGTTTTGGCGCTTTCGCCCTTGTTGACCTCGACCTCGCCCTCGCGGTGCCATTCCTTGCGGACAAACTGGGGTTTTTCGTAGCCGTCGCTGTCAACGGCGGGGCCCAGGTCGAAAAGACGTTCGCGGCTGGCCCCCGGTTCGCCGTAGCGGGCGTCGAAGATGTCATAGCTGAAACCGATCACGTCCGTTCCGGCCAGGGCCGCGCCCGTCGCACCGTGAACCGCTTGGATTGGTTCGACATGGATGATCGGGGTCTTGCTGAGATGCAGTTGCGAAAGAGAGTCTAGCATTTCGTCCTCCGTCGGTTTGGATGCGACAGGGGATATGCGTCGGCCAGAATGCGGGATGTTCGCCGCGTAACGCTTGGGCCGGGGGGTGGGGGAATTTACCGGTGGGCGTGACAAATCTCACGATCCAGGCCGATGTTGCAGACGGGCACGCATGCGGCGAAAAGGATGGATGGACCACCGAAGAAGGGCTGGTACCGATGGGGACCCATGTCGATCCCAGCAAGCAAACCCTTGCTGCCTTTCGGGGGTTATCCCGCCCCGGACCGGTGCAGATGCTGAACGCGTTGTGGTTTCGCGATCTGGCTGCCTATGACCACGGGACTGTTATGCCCCAGGGCCAATGCCTATTGCGCCTTATCAGGATGTCGCCACGGGAAACAGGTACGCGGTTTGGGGAAATCGCTGGACGAGCGGGTCGCATAACAGGAAAGGCCCGCGGGAAGTACGCGGGCCTTATCAGAGCGTTGTGGAGGTTTTTTAGCTGTCGGACGAGCTGGGTGCAGGGCTTTTGGACTTGCCCGCTTTGAGCGGATCGTCGTTGCGCTGAACCGAGCCTTCGAAATGCGCGCCGCTTTCGATGGCGATGGTCTTGTGAACGATGTCGCCTTCGACCCGGGCGGTGGAGGTCAGGCGAACCTTGAGCCCGCGCACGCGACCGACGACACGGCCCGTAACCACGACATCGTCGGCTACAACCTCGCCCTTGATCGTGGCGTTTTCACCGACGGTCAGCAGATGGGCCTGGATATCCCCTTCGACCGTGCCTTCGACCTGGATGTCACCAGTGGTTTTCATGTGTCCGGTCACGGTCAGATCGGATGACAGAACAGATGGTGCGGGTTTGGGCTTGTTCGCGGCCGGTGCCGGTGCGGACGTGCCCGATGACGGCGGGGAGGATGGTGGAGAAGATGG
>CAYWND010000493.1:0-2690 GCA_964459085.1 uncultured Oceanibium sp.
TCGCGGCGACCGCAGTGGCCACCGCCTCGGCTGCTACGCCGGTCGCGATGTTTGCGGCGGTGAAGCCAAGCGCGCGCAGCACCCCAAGCGATTTTCGGCGGCTGCGCACGGCCGCGAAGGTGAACATGCCAATCGCCAGTGCCCCGATACCGTAGCTGAGCCCCAGAAGCAGGTTCAGGATTGGCCCCAAAAGCTCCCGCCCCATCTTTTCATCGTTAAGGGCAAGATCACGGGGCAGCAACGCGTGCGCATCCTCGATCTGGCGGGTGATGCGATCGGCGACTTCTGCGGGTTCGGTCCCCGGGGCGACGTCCACCGCGAGAAAGCTGAGCAGGGGAAAGGCGGCAATGTCCGAAGCGACATCGGATTCGAAATAGAAGTCGATCAATGTGTCGAAATTGATGAAGGCGAACGGTGTGAACAGGGCGGATTCGTTCCGCGTGATGCCCGAGATCGTGAAATCGTAGTCCCACAGCGTAAGCCGGTCGCCGATGCTCAGCCCGAACTTCTTGGCCAATCCGTAGTCGACCGCGATACTTCCATCTCCGGTTGGCAGGCTTCCCGACATGATGTCCACAGGACCGCCCTGATCATCGTAGACCATGACGATGATCGGCGACCGTCTTTCGCCATCCTCGTAGATCACACCAAGGGCGGCCAATGGATGCGTGGCGCCGACACCCGGCAGCGCGTCCACTGTGGCACGGGTCTGCTGGGGCAGGATCGAGCGCGTTGCAAGGAAGTTCGTAACGCCGGATTGCGCCACGATGACATCGCCACCGCGGCGCAACACCGCTTGCCGCATTTGGGTGTTGGACCCGGCAAGAAAGCCTTCGAGTATCAGGATCTCGGCCAATATCGCGGCAACGGACAAGACGATCAGGATCGTGCGTCCAGGACGCAAGAGGCTGTTTTTCAGGGCTAGACCAAGCATTTTTCAAACTCTGAATTGCCATCGTCCGCCATGTTCGGGGTCCGAGAGGGAACGCAGGTATCGGCTGTTAAATGAGTGGTGCCTTCGCGGCTCTGAGTGCGGTCGATGCCGGCGGGGGGGATCAGGAGTGCCGCGAGCCGGGTCGCCCTGACGCTCCGGCGCGCGACACGTCTGATCGTCGCCGCCGGTGCTGACCGGAACGGCCGCGGGGGCCACCGTCTCGTCATTGCTGCGGCTGACAGATGCCCGCCTGATCCTGTCTTCCCTGCCGACCACGTCCCGACAGCCTTTCCCTGCCCTGCGGCACCTTGCAATCCCCGAAGGGCGGTCGTTGAGGCCTTTTTGAAAGGATCCTTCATTCCATCCACCATTCCGCCGCACGCGTGCAGGCAACTTTCCCTTCCTTGTTCGGGAACGCTTCAGGCGCATTGATGTCGATCAAGTTTCCGGCAATCGTGATACGTCCGGTCAAGACGCCGGGCCCCGGTCATCGGCCCGCGCTCTCAGCACACAGGCGCAGAAACGGCACAGCGACCCGCCCGCCCTCAACGCAGTGAAACCCGGGCACCTGCCCCGGATTTGTCCTTCCCCGGTTGTGTGACCGGCGTCTGTCGTTGATCAATGATCCTGGCGACCCCGGCAGGATTCGAACCTGCAACCTGCCCCTTAGGAGGGGGCTGCTCTATCCAGTTGAGCCACGGGGCCGCTGATCGGCGTTTTGGACATATTGCATGCGCGGGGCAAGCCCCGGCTACACGAAACCTTCGATTAGGGATTGGGGCGGAAAAGTGACGGCCGGAGCCGCGTGGGGGAGTGGCTCGAAAGATCACCCGCCTTGAAATTGCACGTTTTGGCCTCTGGCGACAGCAAACATCCTCCGTGATTTTAGGCTTATAAACAGTTACTTACGCCCACTCTCCCTCAAAAATCAGACGTCGAATTGGGTCGCGCATTGTACGTATCTTGCAATTTATTGTTTCCGAATGGTCGACGCGCCGCCCCAATTTCGCCTGATGCGACTGGCATAACGTTCCCTGAAGAAAACCATCTTTCGGCCGGTTGTGCCGTTGTCTCGCCGATGTCGGTGCCGGGCAAAGTGAAAGGGTAGGAAATGGTACAGTTTATACGTGAATACTTTTTCGGGCGGCGTTTTCGGGGTGACGAGAAAGGGTCGATCATCGTCTTCGTCATGGTCGTCTTTTCGGCCATGTTCCTGGTCGGGGGCACGGCGGTGGACCTCGCGCGCCACGAGAACCTGCGCGCGACCATTCAATACAACCTTGACCGTGCCGTGCTGGCCGCGGCCTCGCTGAAGCAGACCGAGGATCCGGATGTCGTGGTGCAGGACTACATGTCCAAGGTCGTCACCATCTCCGACTTCACCGTCAACGTGAACTCTTCGATCTCGGTCAACGCGCGCAGCGTGGAGGCAACCGCGACCGCGAACCTCGACACGTGGTTCCTGTCCATGGCCGGCATCAACGACATGCCGATCACAGCATTCTCGGCGGCGGAAGAGCGGATCCCGGAACTGGAGATTTCGCTTGTTCTCGATGTGTCGGGCTCCATGTCCGGCAGCAAACTGTCCAACCTCAAGGTTGCCGCGAAGGAATTCGTCACCACGATGCTGACCGGGGTCGATCCGAACACGGTCGCCATCTCCATCGTGCCGTTCAACCACAATGTCGCGCCGTCGGTCGAGGTCTACGAGGCACTTAACGTCAACAACCTGCACGACTATTCCTCGTGCCTTGAG
>CAYWND010000494.1:0-2682 GCA_964459085.1 uncultured Oceanibium sp.
GATCCCGAGTACGGTCCGGTCTATGCTCATGGCAGTCATATCTACCTGTTGGACGGGGCGGGGCAGTTCCTGACTCTGCTGCCGCCGATCCTGTCGGCCGAGCGGATTGCCCAGATCGTGACCGCCCACGCGGCGGGCAGTTAGGCTGGAATTGCCCTGCCCGGCGGCAGTCGCTGGGCGAGATGCTCAATTTCCGGGCGGCAGGGCCGTTGCTTGACAGGGATCCTGATTGATCGCTAGGCAATTGATGGGGAGGCCCCTATCAAATGCGGGTCCAACAGGGAGTATGTAACCCATGCTGAAAAAACTATGTGTAACAGCTGCGATGTTCGCGGCTGCGCTGCCAGCTGCGGCACAGATGAAGGTGCCGTTTGCGCTGGATTGGAAATTCGAGGGGCCATCGGCGGCGTATTTCGCGGCCGTCGACAACGGTCATTTCGGGGCCGAGGGGCTGGAGGTTGAAATCTCGGCCGGTCAGGGGTCGCTGGACGCCATTCCCAAGGTGGCAACCGGGGCATTTCCAATCGGGTTTGCGGACATCAACAGCCTGATCAAGTTTCTTGACCAGAACGAAGGCGCGCCGGTCACGGCCGTCATGATGATCTATGACAAGCCGCCCTTTGCAATTGTGGGCCGTGCCAGCCAGGGCGTCAGCACGCCCAAGGATCTGGAAGGCCGTGTCCTCGGCGCCCCCCCGCCCGATGGGGCATGGGCCCAATTCCCGGCCTTTGCGTCGGCCAACGAACTGGACGTGGACAAGATCAAGGTGGAACCGGTGGGCTTTCCGACCCGCGAGCCTATGCTCGCCGAGGGCAAGGTCGACGCGGTCACGGGCTTTTCCTTCTCGTCCTATCTGAACCTGGTACGCTTGGGCGTGCCCGAGGATGACATCACGACCATCCTGATGGCCGATTATGGGCTGGAGCTGTACGGCAACGCGATCATCGTCAACACCGACTGGGCCGAGGCCAATTCGGATGCGGTGACCGGGTTCCTGCGCGCAGTTGCCAAGGGCTGGAACGACGTGATCGCGGACCCTGACGCGGGGGCCGCCATGGTCACCAAGCGCAATCCTGCTGCCGACACGGCGCTGGAGGCGCGGCGGCTGAAGCTGGCGATCGATGCCAATGTCGTGACGGATGCGACCAAGGCAAACGGCATGGGCAAGGTCGACATGGCCCGCCTGGAACGGTCGCTGATCCAGATCGGCGAAACCTACAAGTTTCAGGGTGTTCCAGACGCGACGCTGTACTTCACCGACAAGTATCTGCCGACCGACGGCAGCCTGATGCTGAAATGATCCGGATCCGGGCCGCCCAATCGGGCGGCCCGGCCCCTGTCGAATAATGACCGCACCCCAGATAGAAATCCGGCATGTCACCCATGCCTACCGGACCGACAGCGGACCGCTGCCGGTTCTGGACGATCTGACGATTGCCTGCGCCAAGGACAGTTTTACCGCTGTGGTGGGGCCGTCGGGGTGCGGTAAATCCACTCTGACGCGCCTGATTGCCGGGCTGATGATCCCGGACGAGGGTGAGGTGCTGTTGCATGGTGCGCCTGTCCGCGGCCCACGCTCGACCGTCGGGATGGCGTTTCAGAACCCGGTTCTGCTGGAGTGGCGCACGATCCTGGACAATGTCCTGCTGCCGCTGGAGATCGTGAAGACCTCGCTGTCGCGGGCCGAGCGGATCGAGCGCGCCATGGGACTGCTGCGGCTGGTGGGCCTGGAAGGATTCGAGGACAAGCGCCCGTCCGAGTTGTCGGGCGGGATGCGCCAGCGCGCCTCGCTCTGCCGGGCGCTGGTGCACAAGCCCGAGGTGCTGATCCTGGACGAGCCGTTCGGGGCGCTGGACGCGTTCACGCGCGAGGATCTGTGGCAGACCATGCATGCGTTGCGCCGCGAAGAGGCGTTCACCTGCCTGCTGATCACCCATGATCTGCGCGAAAGCGTGTTTCTGGCCGATCAGGTGGTGGTGCTGTCGGGCCGACCGGCCACTGTGCAGCACCGGCTGGAGGTGGATATGGGCCATGACCGCACGCTCGAAGACCTCTACACGCCGCAGAGCACCGAGATGCTGCACGAGTTGCGCCACCAAATCGAGATCGCGCAAGGTCGAGTGCCCGAGGCGGGTGCGGCATGAGGCGTGCACAGAAGATCCTGGTGCCGATTGGCGCCATCGTGATTTTCCTGGTGTTCTGGGAGTGGCTGGTCTGGGTCAATGATTGGCCGAACTACAAGATGGCCTCTCCCTCGGACCTGGGACCTGCGTTCTGGAAGTTTCGCTGGCTGTTCCTGGAATACGGATGGGACACGTTGTGGCGTACGGTTGCAGGGCTGTTGCTGGCGATTGTGGTGGGCGTAGGCATCGGCATGGTCATGGGGTTCAGCCGGATTGCGCGCGATGGTCTGTACCCGTTGCTGGTAGGGTTCAACGCGATCCCCAAGGCGACCGTTGTCCCCGTCATTGCCCTGATGTTCGTGGGCCAGCACGACATGAACACGATCCTGATCGCCTTCATGATATCGTTCTTCCCCATTGCGGTGTCGATCTCGATCGGGTTGTCGACGTTGGAACCGGAGTATCGCGACATTCTGCGATCGCTGGGGGCCAGCCGCTTCACGATCTTCTGGAAGATCGCCCTACCCAAGACACTGCCCGAGTTTTTTGGAGCGTTGAA
>CAYWND010000495.1:0-2675 GCA_964459085.1 uncultured Oceanibium sp.
CGTCGCTTATATCTGCCACGAACGCTCGCCCGCAACGACGCGCGCGTTGCTGGACGGAACGGCGGACCTGTCGCTGGTTACTCCGATCACCGAAGTTGCCGAGACAGCCGCCGAGGCCATGGCCCGGGCTGTGATGGGGCGCGATGTTGACCAGGCCATCTCGCCGGTCGACTTTCAGATCGTGACCCCGGAAAACGCGTGACCGGTCAGGTAAAGCGGCGAAACAGTCGTGTCCGGTCGAATGCCGCCTCCAGTTGATCCGTGCGCACCTTGACGCTTTCCCACTGCGCCTCTTGCACGGCGGCGATCACAGCTTCGACCAGCAGCAGAAGGGCCAGGCCCGAGTCCCAGGCCGAGGGAACCGCGATGCGCGCGGCAAAGGTGTGTTTGGCGATCTTCTGGATGGGCGAGCGCCACTGATCGGTGAACAGTACCACCTCGGCACCCTGGTCATGCGCCATTTCCGCCAGCAGCAGCGTCGTGTTCTCGTAGCGGCGAACATCGAACAGTACCAGTGTGTCACGAGGTCCCAGATCCAGCACGCAGTGCGGCCACGAGGCCTGGGGCGGGATGTAAAAAACGTCCGGCCGGATCATCTGCATGTGCAGATAAAGGGTCTGAGCAAGCGTGCCGCTCAGCCGACCGCCGGCGATATGGACACGCCGGTCAGGATTGCCCAGCAGCGCGCAAACCGCATCAAACTCGGCCACGTCGATGCGATCCAGCGTTGAGCGGATATTGTCGGCCGCCGCCTGCGCGTAGCGGCCCAGAACGTGGCCATCAGGCAGGTCTGCAGGCTGCATACGCTTCTGCACCGGGTTCGAGATGATCTGGCTCAGCTCATCCCGCAGTGCGGCCTGAAATTCGGGGTATCCGGAATACCCCAGCTTCTGCACCATGCGTGCGACTGTGGGTGACGACACCCCGGCCAGATCGGCCAGTTCGGTAATGCTGCCTAGGCCAGGGATCGGATAGTTCTCGAGGATCGCCTCGGCCAACTGCTGTTCGGCCCGCGTCAGATCCTGGTTCCTGGCTTTCAGTGTTTCGGCGATGGTTGGCATCGGTGCCTTCTTTCCGGGCACAGTCTGTAAGAATTCAAACATCAAGTAAAGCGGTGAAGAGATTCCTTCACAATTCGTTTGACAGGTGACGGATCGCGATGGAGGCTTTGACCCATGACCATGGATTCCACCGATTCCATCTTCGGCCCGGCTGTCGCGGTCGATGGCGCGCCCTTAGGGGCCAGCATTATCCTGGTTTGCGAGCATGCGTCATACCATATTCCAGACGCCTTTCATGGCATGGGCCTGCCAGCTGATCTGCTGCAAAGCCATGTCGCCTGGGACCCGGGCGCCCTGGCCTTGGCGCGGGACCTGGCAGAGCGGCTGGAGGCCCCCCTGGTGCATGGCCAGATTTCCCGGCTGCTGCACGATTGCAACCGCCCGCCCGAGGCGCCGGATGCGATCGTCGCGCAAGGCGAATGGGACCCAGTCCCCGGCAACCTGAACCTTTCGGATCAGGATCGGCAACAGCGTGTCGACCACGTTTATCGCCCCTTCCATGACAGGCTGCGGCGCGAGATCGCCGCCCGCAAGGTTGCGTTGGAGTTGCTGGTCACGGTTCACACCTTCACGCCGGTCTATCGCGGGGACGAGCGCCAGGTCCAGCTGGGTATCCTGCACGGTCAGGACCCGCGCTTTGCCCGCATGATGTTCGACCGCAAGCCAGGAAATGTGACCGAGGACACACGCCTGAATGAGCCCTACAGCGCTGCCGATGGTGTGACCCACACCCTCGATCTGCAAGGCACTGGGAATGGCCTTTTGACAGTAATGCTGGAAGTTCGTAGCGACCTGTTACGCACGCCGGACGCGCAACGGGATTGGGGTGCGCGCCTGGCGCCGTGGATCCTGGAGACCCTGGCTGCCATCAGGCCGGGGGCGCGGGCATGATCGGGGTAATGCGGGGCTATGTGCGCGTGGTCGATGCGGTCAACTACCGGATCGGGCGCGTAATGATGTGGGGCCTGTTCGTCATGATGGGCATCCTGCTGTGGTCCTCGATCTCCAAGACCTTCTTTCTGCCGTCGCTTTGGACGTTGGAAATGGCCCAATTCGCTATGGTCACCTACTACATCATGGGCGGACCCTATTCGATCCAGCTTGGGTCGAATGTGCGTATGGATCTATTCTACCACACATGGTCGGATCGCCGGAAAGCCTGGTTTGACGCGTTCACGGTCCTGTTTCTGATCCTCTATCTGTCCATCCTGCTCTATGGCGGCCTTGGGTCCACGGCCTATTCGCTGGGCTATTGGGGGACCGAACCGGTTGCCTATTTCACCGGGCTTTTGACCGGATCAGAAGAGGTCGGTCGGCTCGAGCGGTCCTCGACAGCGTGGCGTCCGTTCATATGGCCGGTCAAGGCGATCATGGTGTTCGGGTTCTTCCTGATGCTGCTGCAGGCCGTATCCGAGCTGTTCAAAGACATCGCCCGCATAAAGGGACACGAGATCGGACCGACACGGCCCGGGATGGCCGCGGCATGAGCCAGGAACACATCGCCATCTTCATGTTCGCGTCCATGATGCTGATGCTGTTCACCGGACAGCGCGTGTTCGGCGCCATTGGTGCCGTTGCGGCCATCGCGGCGCTGGCGCTGTGGGGGACTGGCGG
>CAYWND010000496.1:0-2235 GCA_964459085.1 uncultured Oceanibium sp.
CATCGATATTTTCCTTCAGCAGGCCCTCTTTCATCATCAGGCCCAGGTTGGGGCGGGTCCGGCGCCACGGCGCGTCGGCACCCTTGTAGATGATATGGCGCAGGTCGTTCAGACGGCCTGGCAGGGGCGGCCGGCCCTCGGCCAGCCAGCGTTCGCGGGATTGTCCGCCCTTCCAGGCCCTGGTGGTGAAACCCAGGATCTCGCATTTGACCTGGCAGCGTTCAAGTGTCCGGGCCAGCACGTCGGCGCAGATCGCCGCAATCGAGATCGGGCGGCCACGCATAGAGCCGGAGTTGTCCAGCAGCAGCGTGACGACGGTATCGCGGAACTCGGTATCGCTTTCCTGTTTGAAGCTAAGCGGGGTCGTGGGGTTGGCCACGACGCGGGCCAGACGGCCGGCATCCAGGATGCCTTCCTCCAGATCGAAGTTCCACGACCGGTTTTGCTGCGCCTGAAGCCGCCGCTGCAGGCGGTTGGCCAGGCGCGACACGGCGCCCTTCAGCGGTTCGAGCTGTTGATCGAGATAGGCCCGCAGGCGTTCCAGTTCGGCCGGTTCGGCCAGCTCTTCGGCCAGAATTTCCTCGTCATAGCGGGTATCGAAGACCTTGTAGTCGGGATCGGCCTCGGAATGCGGGGCGGGCGGGGGCGGATCGAGGGGCGGTTCGCCATCCTCGGTCTCCATATCCTCGGCCATATCGGCGTCGTCGCTGTCTTCCAGACTGACCTGCGCCTGCTGGCTGTCCATGTCTTCGGTCTGGCTGTCGTCCTGGCTGGTTTCCTGATCCTCGGACGTGTCCTGATCTTCGCCACCGGGATCGGATTGTTCTTCCTTGCCCTCTTCGGGTTCGTCCGCGGCCTCGTCGTTTTCGTCTTCGAGGTCCGGGTCGTCGCCCAACTGATCGCCATAGCCCAGATCGGTGATGACCTGGCGCGCCAGCTTGCAGAAGGCCCGTTGATCGTCCAAGACATCACCGGCCTCGCGGAAGCTGTCGCCGGCCTGACCTTCGAGAAAGCCCCGCCACAGATCCATGACGTTTTGCGCCCCTTCGGGCAGGTCGCGCCCTGTCGCCAGATGCCGCACAAAATATCCCGCAGCCTCGGCCAGCGGGGCCTGCGCGGACTCGGTGATCTGAGCATAGCCCTTGCGCCGTGCCTCGGCCCCGATCTTGGCGTCGATATTGCCTGCCGTGCCGGGCATCGCGCGGGCGCCCATCGCCTCGCACCGGGCGTTTTCCATCGCATCATAGAGGGCTGCGGCGACCTCGCCGCTGGGGGCATATCGGGTATGGGTCGCAGGGTTGTGGAACCGCTTGCGCAGGGCATAGGCGTCGGCGGTGCCGCGCGCCAGCATGACCTCGTCACGGGTCATGCGCCGGCTGACCTGGGGCAGGCGTGCGGCTTCGTTCGACAATCCGGGCGGATCGACCGAGTAACTGACATTCAGTTCCGGATCGTTCGCGATCGCCTTGGTCGCCTCGGCCAAGGCCTTTTTGAACGGGTCCGCAGGATTGTCGGTGGGTTTGCTCATCGGAATGGAGACATGCGTCAAGTGGCCGGGAATGGCAAGGGGGTGTGGCCGGTCTGCCCGATCGTGACAGTTTTGTGAAAACAGTAACTGTTTTTTGAGTATCTGTGGTGTATGCCTATACTATGTACAGCACTCGTATATACAAAACCTTGCTGATCCTTGGCCTCTTGCTTGTCCCTGCATCTGCGGTTGCCGAGGATTTCCGCGCGACTTGCAAGTTCTTTACGTCAGTTTCGTTCAATGACAGGCACACTGCGGACCATGTGACGTTTCGCATGCACCTGGCCGACGACTGTGTCGAGGCGTTGCGCATTCACGACAACGCCAAACAGGGAAGCGTGGCCTATGAGCAGTCGCGCGACTATCTGATTGCGTTGCAGACCTATCGCCAAACCCTGGTGAACATGGCGGCCGACAGGTTCGACGCACGGCCCATCAGCCGTCCCGGTTTTGCTCAGTCACGGCCTATGACGCGGCCGATCAGCCAGTCGGGGGCCTTTCTGATTGCCAAGGTCATGGGCCTGCTGGACAGCGGCGAGACATGGCGCGCGTGGCGCGAAGCCGCCGTTCGATAGACGCAGCCTCGGCAGGCGCGAAGGCCGGAATTGAATGGTGGCCTAGCCCAGGCTGACGCTGGCGGCGCTTTCCGGCAGTTCCTCGTCAAAGCAACGCTGATAGAACTCGGCCACGGTCTGGCGTTCCAGCTC
>CAYWND010000496.1:2245-2674 GCA_964459085.1 uncultured Oceanibium sp.
GTGCGCTCGGCTTCGTCGCACTTGTTGAGGAAGCTCAGGCGGAAGGCAAAGCCCGTGTCGCCGAAAATCTGCGCGTTCTGGGCCCAAGCGATCACTGTCCGGGGGCTCATGACGGTGGAGATATCGCCGTTCATGAACGCCGCACGGGATAGATCGGCGACAGTGACCATGCGGCTGACGGTTTTGCGCCCCTCGTCCGTATTCCATTCCGGGTTCTTGGACAGAACGATATCAGCCTCGGCATCATGCGGCAGGTAGTTCAGCGTGGCCACCAGCGACCAGCGGTCCATCTGGCCCTGGTTGATCTGCTGGGTGCCGTGATAGAGGCCCGTTGTGTCGCCGAGGCCCACGGTGTTTGCGGTCGCGAACAGCCGGAAATAGGGGTGCGGGTGGATCACCTTGTTCTGATCCAGCAGCGTCAGCTTGCCA
>CAYWND010000497.1:0-2670 GCA_964459085.1 uncultured Oceanibium sp.
CGAGAACCCCTGCCCCAGCGGGTTGCCGATGGCCAACACCCAATCGCCTACGCGCGCGATATCGCTGTCGCCAAAGGCCACAAAGGGTAGCGGGTCGTTGGGTTCCACCTTGAGCAGCGCGATATCTGTCCGCGGATCGGTGCCAATAACCTCGGCAGGCAACTCACCGCCGCCGTCGAAAAACTCGATCATAATCTCGTCGGCTTCTTCGATGACGTGATTGTTGGTCACGATGTAGCCGTCGGCCGAGATCACAAAGCCCGAACCAAGCGCCGAGCCCCGGCGCTGGCGCCTGTCGGGTTGACCTCGGCGGTCCAGGAAATCACGAAATAGGTCCTCGAGCGGGGATCCTTCGGGCACCATAGGGCGCGGGCCCGCGGGTGGTGTTACGGTCGTTGTCGTGGTGATGTTTACCACCGAGGGGCTGAGCTGTTCGGCAAGATCGGCAAAGCTTTCCCCCGGCCCGCGAGACCAGGCCGCCTGCGCCAGGGTCAGCATCAGCGCCAAAGCCCCCACAAGCAGAAAGTACATCCCGGGACGCGTTGCGGGGCTGTCTTTTGTCCGCGTCAATACCGTAACTCTTGCCACGCTGTTTCCTCCGTCGCTCGAACCAGCTGTTGAATGCCCCCTATTGTTGAAGGGTGGCACAGGGTGTGGTCAAGGCAATGCGTCTAATGCCGCAGCTTTGTAACCTTTATGTGAAAATGGGGGCAAACGCATCGAAATCAATCCACCGCGTAAGGACCGTACGGTTCCCCCCCGGTACAAAGGCTAGATCTTGACCATCCAGATCACCGCGACGCCGAACGCGACGGTCCCCAGACCCAGCATCCTGCGGGTCTGGATAGGGATCTCACTCAGGGCGCGCAGCATATCCTCCATACGCGAAGGGGCCAGTGCCAGCACCAGCCCCTCGATTACCGCAACCAGACCCAGTGCGGTCAGGAATTCAGACCAACTCACTGGATCTGCGCGTCGATGGTGTCCGATTTGAGATAATCGAAGAACTCGCTGTCAGGCGAGATCACCAGCGTCGAGTTGTCACCCTGAAGCGCACGCTCATAGGCCGAAAGCGAGCGGTAGAAGGCAAAGAACTCGGGATCGCGCCCAAAGGCCTGGGCAAAGATCGCGTTGCGCTGGGCATCGGCCTCACCTCGGACAATTTCGGCGTCACGCTGAGCCTCGGACACCAACTCTACCGCTGTTCTGTCCGCCTGCGCGCGCACCCTTTGCGCAGCCTCCTGGCCGCGGGCGCGTTCGTCAGCCGCTTCGCGGGCACGTTCGGCCTGCATCCTGGCAAAGGTCTGTGCAAGGTTCTGCTGCGGCAGTTCAGTCCGCTTGATCCGCACGTCGATCACCTCGACCCCCAACGCGCGCGCGCGCACGATCGAGGCGTCGCGGATCCGGTTCATCAGCGCAACCCTGTCAGCGGACAGGATCGTATTCGACCGGACCGAACCAAGCACCTCGCGGATCTGGGCCGACAGGATACCGTCAAGCTGCGTCTCGGCCGCCGGGATGTCGCCCGCGCCAACTGCCTGCCGGAACCGCACCACGTCCGAGATCCGCCAACGCGCGAATGCGTCAACCACCAGTCGCCGGTCGTCCAGCGGTGTCACCTCTTGCGGACGGGTGTCCAGCGACTGGATCCGGTCGTCATAGTACACGACGTTCTGGATAAAGGGGATCTTGAAGCCCAGACCCGGATCCTCTTTGACCTGTTTGATCTGACCGAACTGCAGCACCAGCGCCTTTTGCCGCTCGTCGACAATAAACACCGACGACAGGGCCGCGATCAGGGCCAAAAACAGGACTGCGAGTAAAATACCTGCCCGGGTCATTGTGAGCCTCCGCTGCTGCGTCGCAGTTCGTTAAGGGGGAGATAGGGTACAACGCCCTGTCCACCGTTGGACCCGCCCGACACGCCTTCGTCGATGACGATCTTGTCGACCGATCCCAGGACGCGTTCCAGCGTTTCCAGATAAAGACGCTTGCGGGTAACCTCGCTGGCCTTGGCGTATTCGTCGTAGACCGCGACAAACCGGCTGGCTTCACCTGTTGCCTCGTTGACCACCTGGGCGCGATAGGCCTCGGACTGTTCCAGCATCTCGGCCGCTTCACCGCGCGCGGCGGCCAGCCGCTGGTTGGCGTAGGCATCCGCCTCGTTCTGGACCCTGATCCGCTCTTGCTCGGCGGCCTGGACGTCGCGGAACGCATCGATCACTTCGCGCGGCGGGTCGGCATCATCAAAGTTGACGCGCACAACGCTGACGCCGCTGACATAGCTGTCCAGCGTGCCCTGAACCAACGAGTTCACCTCGTCCGCGATCACACCACGATCCCGGTTCAGCACCGGGGCCAGTTCGGACCGCGAGATCACCTCGCGCATGGCCGATTCCGCGACCGCCTCGATGGTGGCTTCGGGATCGCGCAGGTTGAACAGGTACTTCGCGGGATCGTTGATGTTCCAGACCACTTCGAACGCGATGTCGACGATGTTCTCGTCCCCGGTCAGCATCAGACCCTCTTCACCCCGCGCGCCTTCGCCGATGCGGACAGTCCGTTGCCGGGTGGTTTCTACAATTTCCTTGGTGACCAGAGGCCAGGGCGCAAAGTTCAGGCCCGGACCGTTCGTCGACGAAAACTCGCCCAGGAACAGTTCGACCGATT
>CAYWND010000498.1:0-2657 GCA_964459085.1 uncultured Oceanibium sp.
TGTTCAGATCCGGGTTCAGCGCCTGAAAGTCCGAGATCATCTTCTCCATTGTTGCCCGCGGTGCCGGGTTCGACGTGTCGAGGAAGATCTTCAGATCGCCGGTCAGGTTCGCATGGCCATCGGCCAGTGCGGTACCGGCCATCAGGGCGCTGATCGCCAGCGCCGTCACAGTGGATTTCATCGGTTGTCCTCCCTAGATGAATTTCCAAATAGTGAAACTTGGTTTTGATTATTGAAAATAATGCGGCGACTCGTTAACCTTGTCAACAACAACGATAGCCCAATGGGCAATATCTGGGAGCGAATGCGGAACCTCATGGCCGCCAGCAGCGCACATGCAGACGGGACCGTCGGTAAAGCACTGGAAGTGCTCGAAGCCGTGGCGGCCTTTGGCCGGCCGGTCCGGTTCTCGGAGCTTTTGGAGGACAGCCGCTATCCCAAGGCGACGCTGTATCGTCTGCTGCAGACGCTGACGAATCAGGGGATGCTGCGCCATGACCCCGAGAGGAACACCTATTCTCCGGGGATGCGCCTGATCCGCCTGGCGCACGGGGCGTGGGCGCAGGCGTCGATTGCGCCGGTCGCGCGTCCGATCATCGACCGGCTGAGCGCAAAACTGGGCGAAACGGTGCATCTGGCGCAATTGGACGCGGGCCAGGTGCTGTATGTGGACAAACGCAACGCCAGAAATCCGATCTCGATGTTTTCCGACGCGGGCAAGGTCGGGCCGGCCTATTGCACGGGCGTCGGCAAAGCGATGCTGGCGTTCCTGCCACAGGCCGAGTTGGACCAGGCGTTGGGCGCGCAATCCTATCAGCGGCACACCGACGCGACGCTGACGACGCCCGATGCGCTGCGTGCGGACCTGGACGAGATCCGCAGAACCGGCATCAGCTTTGACCGCGAGGAACACGAACCCCAGATCATCTGCGTCGCTGCTCCGATTCTGAACACGGCGGGCGAGCCGGTGGGCGGACTGTCCGTGACCTCCTCGACCCTTCGACATTCTCTGGACGATCTGGCGAAACTGGCGCCGGACATCCGGGCCACAGCCGACGAAATCGCGGCCCAACTGCAGCCTTGGGCCTTTCCGCAATCCATTCTGAAAACCGGGAGTGACTGACATGGGTGTCACACTGCGCGATGTGATTAAACGCTACGGAGAGACTCAGGTCATCCATGGGGTGAACCTGGATATCGACGAGGGCGAGTTTGCCGTCTTTGTCGGCCCCTCGGGGTGCGGCAAGTCTACGCTGTTGCGAATGATCGCCGGGCTGGAGGAAACCAGCGACGGTTCGATCGCCATCGACGCCGAGGACGTGACCCACCGCGATCCGTCCGAACGCGGGGTGGCCATGGTGTTCCAGACCTACGCGCTCTATCCGCACATGACCGTGCGCGAGAACATGGGCTTTGGTTTGAAAATGAACGGTGTGGCCAAGTCCGAGATCGACGAGAAAGTCGGCAAGGCGGCGGATATCCTCAAGCTCGGCCCCTATCTCGACCGCAAGCCCAAGGCCCTGTCTGGCGGACAGCGTCAGCGTGTCGCCATCGGACGGGCCATTGTACGTGGGCCCAAAGTGTTTCTGTTCGACGAGCCGCTGTCGAACCTCGATGCCGAGTTGCGGGTCGAGATGCGCGTGGAAATCAGCCGCCTGCACAACGAGATCGGCGCCACCATGATCTACGTCGCCCACGACCAGGTCGAGGCGATGACGCTCGCCGACAAGATTGTCGTTCTGCGCGCAGGCGTCGTGGAACAGGTCGGCGCACCGCTGGACCTGTATGACGATCCAGACAACCAGTTCGTGGCGGGCTTCATTGGATCGCCCGCGATGAACTTTCTGGAAGGTGTCGTTGGCGAGGGCGGGGTGACCATCGCGGACTTGGGCGGGTTGACCGTTCCCGGCCCGGCCTCGCTGCCCGCGGCGGGGTCCAAGGTTATTGTCGGTGTCCGCCCCGAGCACCTTGCGGTAACGGCGGATGGCGCTCTGCACATCGATCTGATTGAGCACCTGGGCGGTGTCAGCTTTGTCTATCTGGATTGCCCCAGTGGTCAGCGCATCATCGCCGAAGCCAAAGAGGGTCGCAGTATCAGCGAAGGGTCCACCGCCAGCGTCAGCGTGGGCGACAACCCGGTCTATTTCTTCGATGCCGAAACCCAGGCGCGGCTGAGGTAGACACCCAGCAGTTTGCCGTGGTCACGGGGCGATAGCTGGGTCCCTATCCCGGCTCGCCTGCCATGCGTTGATCGGCTGCCTGACGCTGTTCACGCGCGATGATGTAGAGGCCCGCCGCCATGGTCACGGCGATGCCCGCCGCAGCCAGACCGTTTGGCAGGTCGCGAAAGATCAGCCAGCCGATCAGGGTGGCGAACGGGATTTCCAGGTATTGCATCGGCGCCAGCGTCGCGGCGGGGGCGAAGCGCAGCGACCATGTCATCAGCAGATGCCCAGCGGTGCCCAAGACGCCCACCGCCAGCAGCAGCAGCGCCTCGGTCACGGTCGGCCAGACCAGCGCCGCCAGATCAGACCCGCCCGCGGCGGCCCCCGCAAACACCAACAGCAGGATTACGCTGGCCATTCCGCCGCTAATGGCCTGCAGAGCAATCGGGTCGACGTCACGCGCGATCTGGCGGGTGACCATCATGAACAGCG
>CAYWND010000499.1:0-2652 GCA_964459085.1 uncultured Oceanibium sp.
TGGAACAAAAGGCCAAGCGGCTGGCGCACGAGGCGCGCGAGGACAAGACCCGCCAGAAAACGCTGGAGCGTGAACTGGAATGGATCCGCCAGGGTGCCAAGGCCCGACAGGCCAAACAGAAGGCGCGGATCAACGCCTATAACGAATTGGCCGGTCAGTCCGAGCGGGACAAGATCACCAAGGCGCAGATCGTGATCCCGAACGGCCCGCGTCTGGGGTCCAAGGTGATAGAGGTCGAGAACCTCAAGAAGGGGTTCGGCGACAAGCTGTTGATCGATGGCCTGTCCTTCAGCCTGCCGCCAGGCGGCATTGTCGGCGTGATCGGCCCCAACGGCGCGGGAAAGTCCACACTGTTCAACATGATCCGCGGCGACGAGACACCGGATGGCGGCGAGATCAGTTTTGGCGACACCGTACAGCTTTCGTTCGTCGACCAGTCCCGCGATGCGCTCGATGACAACAAAACCGTCTGGGAAGAGATCTCGGACGGTTTGGACGTCATCAAACTGGGCGATGCCGAGATGAACTCCCGCGCCTATGTCGGGGCCTTCAACTTCAGGGGCGGGGACCAGCAAAAGAAGGTTGCGCTGCTGTCAGGGGGCGAGCGCAATCGCGTGCACATGGCCAAGCTGCTGCGCACTGGTGGCAACGTGCTGCTGCTGGACGAGCCGACCAACGACCTGGACGTGGAAACCCTTCGTGCCCTTGAAGATGCGCTGGCGGATTTTGCAGGATGCGCAGTGATCATCAGCCACGACCGCTTCTTCCTGGATCGCCTCTGCACCCACATCCTCGCCTTCGAGGGCGAGGCCCATGTGGAGTGGTTCGAAGGCAATTTCGAGGACTACGAGGCCGACAAGATCCGACGCCTTGGCCCTGACGCGGTCGAGCCCAAGCGGATAAAGTACAAGAAGTTTGCGCGTTGATCACATCCCCGTAATCAGGGCCGCCACAGGCCGTGACTATGTGACGCCTTTCGCCTGCGCAAGAGCGCATCCTGGAATGCGCCATCGGCTGAACATTAAAAAATTTCAACAAAAACATCTCTCTGTGCCCCTTGATCATCGGCTGGGCAGTACAAATGTTACAAGACATCACAGCCCGTTAGGTGTCGTCTCATATCCGTGTGAGATTCGATGACACCCGGTTGAGACGAGTGATCGGAAACGGTCTACTCTGCGTAAGAACACTACAGATGACCGTGCAGGATTGCACAGACGCCGCGAAGAAATTGCGGCAGGTCACGACGGGAAACCGGTATTGGCGCGTATCAAGGCCAGTGACCCATAGGGATTAATCAGGGGCTCCCCGGCAAAGCGGTGGTGGCCAGACAGTGAAACGGAAAGGACAGGACATGGACTGCAAGATTGCTGATTTCATCCTCGCCCGGCTTTTCCCCAAGCCGCGGCGTCCGCAGCAGAACATTCAGTCGAAAGAGATCGATTTCGGTTGACGGCAGGGCGGGGGGTGACCTCCGCCCTCGCGCCTTTTGGAGGGTTCCAGAAACGGGTTCCAGGGACCATGACACCACAGACACAACGCTCGGATTGCTGGTGGCGCTGCGAGGTGGGATAAATCCCACCCTACTCGCCAAAGGATCCCTGGTGCGCGGCCCAATGCCAACCGGGATCTACCGCGCCGGTGCGGATGTCCCGATGGATTGACGAATATGGCCAGTCGGCTGCCCTGTCTGCGATCCCGTGCATGACGGGATTGCCCCAGCAATACTCCAGGTGACGCCTGAAATCGGCCCGGTCGCGGATCCGATGCTCCCAGTAACGCCTTTGCCAGATCCCCGCATCGCCTTTGCGGACTTTCGACGGGGATCGTAGGATGGGGTTGAACCCCATCCTACCTTTGACGGCCCGCGTGAACCGCGACTTGATCGCGCCCCAACGCGTGGAATAGTCTGCATCACCTGCAGGCAGGGTCCATATTGCGTGCAGGTGGTTCGGCAGGACCACCACCGCATCGGTCCGAAACGGGCGTTGCCGCTGGGTCAGTGCATAGGCATGGCGCAGCAAATCGATATGCTCGATCAGGGTGCGCCGGTCGGCATCCGCAAGGTTCACCGTGAAGAAGTATGTGCCGCCAGGGACTCTGGTGCGTCGGAAATTGGGCATTTGGGCATCACATGCCAACCATGGTTAAGGTGGGGTGAATCCCGGCACGAACGCATGCAATGAGATCGCCCCGAAGCTAAACCGTATCCCTTGGCGCCTTGCTGACCTCGACCGTACCCTTGCGCGCGGGCTGCAGGACCGCTTCTGCCGCTGCGATGTCACCTGACAGCCAGGTTTCCAGCGCCGGCTCGGTCAGCAGGGCCGGCATCCGGTGGTGATAGTCCGCCACGTCCGCGTTTGGCTCGACCGTCACGGTGGCCATCTGGGCCACCTCGACACCGCCGGGCCCGGTCCAGATGTCGTAGATCGCAGCGAACAGAAACCGCTCGGATCCAACAGGGGCCATCCGCCACCGGGTCTTGGACCGCGGCTTGCCGGTCCATTCGTACCAGCCCGAGACCGGCAGCACACAACGCCGAACCCCCTCGAACGCCGATTTCGAGAACAGCGTCTCGGACCGCGCGTTGGTGATCGTTTCCATCACCGGACGGCCCCGCGCATTGACGCGGCCCGACATTATCATGTTCCA
>CAYWND010000500.1:0-2645 GCA_964459085.1 uncultured Oceanibium sp.
CCCTTGATTCGTAGTCAAGTACTCTATCCAGCTGAGCTATCGGTCCGTGAGGTGCGGTGATACCGACCGCTTGGCGCGAATGCAAGGCCAAAAACCCTTGTGCAGCCGCCCACGCAGACATCGACGCAGATCAACATTTAAACGCTCAATTAACGTTAACCATATGTTAATTAAGGCAGCCTAAACCACGATTTTGCCATATTTGCCTCACTTTGAAGCAATAATGAGACGAAAGGGCAGGAAATTGCCAAATATTCAGATGCCGTGTTTTGCATTTGAACTTGTATCCGGGTGAACGTAACGAGATGAGTATGTACAAGGTTATCCGAGGTCTCGCGGCTGGGACCGCATTCGCGCTAGCAGGTGCCGCATCGGCGACCGCAGCCACCGCAACTTTCTCTGATGGCGGCTCTCTTTGGGAGTTCGGGACGTTCTGGCCGGGCGAGAACGAATACTCCTCGGTCCAGGCAGAGGCCCGTGACCTGACCACCTGGGATGGGACCGGTGAGGTCGAGATCCTGTCGATTGTCTACTACAACGCAGTCAACGGCGGAAATCCGGCCAACTGGGTGGAAACGCTCGAGTTTAAACTATCGGACGCCGAGCGTGCTCATCTGGCGGGCCTGGGGCTGGATAACTTCAACGACTTCCAGTTGGACATGTCCATCCAGACCACGTCCAACGCGTTCTCGTTGGGCTGTGGCCCGAACGGATGCCCCGATATCCTGAATATCGATGTTCGGAACCTGCCTTCTGCTGTCAGCATCAATGGGGAACTGTCGATCGAGGTGGCTGAAAAGACGTCCTCGCCGGTGACGCTGTTTACGCTGACCAGAACGGATCCGCCGTCGCCACCTCCTCCGCCATCACCTGTACCGTTGCCCGCGGGGGCATGGCTGTTGCTTGGCGCCGTTGCGGGACTGACCGCGCTGGGCCGCCGCAAGCCTGTACGCTAGACCACAGGCAGCGCATGTTGCGGCGACCATGGTCGCCGCAGGTTCAACTCAGATCGACATTTTGCGGCAGTGAGATCCGGAACCGCGTGCCCGCGGGGCCCGTGCTGACCAGATCCAGCTTGCCGCCATGCCCGCGCACCAGTTCCGAGGCGATGGCCAGTCCCAGGCCCGTCCCGCCGCGCCGCGCGCCGCCTTTGAACGGCTGAAAGATGTTTTCGACCGCCTTCGCAGGCAGGCCCGGCCCGGTGTCCGTAACCTCTATTGCGCAAATCCCGTCAGTTTCCGTTGCCGTGATGTTGATACGGCCTGCAGTACCGGTGCCCGCAATGGCCTGGCGGGCATTGCGCACCAGGTTCGTCAGGATGCGGTACAACTGCTCGCCATCAGCCGCGACCTCCAGCCGGTCGTCAATGTCGCACGTGATCTCGACCTGATCGCTTTCAGCACGCAAGCTGTCGCTTTCCACGACGTCCTCGACCAGCTTGCGCAGCGGCAGAACCCTGATCTCGGGCGCGGGCTCCTCGGCCTTGCCAAAGGCCAACGTCCGCTCGCATAGGTTGATCGCACGGCTTAGCGAGCCCACGATCTTGGGTGCAATGCGCTTGACGCCCGGGTCCTGGCTGACCTCCATCCGGTCGGCCAACAATTGAGCTGTCGTCAGCATGTTTCGCAGGTCATGACTGATCCGGCTGACCGCCCCACCCAGCGCCGCCAGCCGATCTTTTTGCTTCAGCGACTGGGTCAGCTGAGTCTGCAGATCCTTCAGCGCAACCTCGGCCTCCATCAACTCGCTGACGCCTGATCGTGGTGTAATGATCCGCTGCGCATCCTCGGGGTCCTCTTGATAGCGCATCATGTGGCCGACCACGTTCTTCATGGGCCGCACGATGAACCGGCGCACCGCAAAGAACAGCAGTGTCGCCGTGACCAGCGAAATGAACAGGGACAGGTAGAAGATGTTGCGCCCGTACGCCAGCATCGCCTGCCCCAGGGGACGTTCCTGCAAGGTCACCTCGATCTGCACCCCGCCACCCTTGACCGGCTCGCCGATGACCCGGATCACCCGGTCCTGGGTCTGGCCGATACAGCGCAGCGCATCCCAGATCAGCTCGAAAAAGCCTGCATCGCGCAAATCAAAGGTTTCGGCCACATCCGCGGGCATTTTGTCGGACAGGATCAGCTCGCGCATGCTGTCGCGTCGCAGAACGATGTTCAGAACCTCGGCATTGCGCAGAAGCTCGTATTCCAGATCCGGGTCGACCATGTCGTCGGGCGTCGCCAGCAGCGCAAGCGAGGCGATCTGGCTCAGGTCCAGCCGCTCTTGCAGATAGTCCAGCCGGAACCGCGCGACCGAAGGGACAAAGATCAACACCTCGGCGATCATCACGAAGATGACCGTAAGGGTCAGAAATCGCCCGGTAAGTGTGTTGAGTAGGCGTCGCATGATCCGTTCTGCCTGGATGCCCCTAGGTATAATGCCGCAACAGCCGCTTCAAGCGCTCAGAACCTTTGGACAAAGCGGACAATCCGCTTGACCATGTCGCTTTCGAACAGACGGGGGATATAGTACTGCCCCGCCGCGCGCTTGTTGATCTCGCCCAGGGTCGGATAGGGCGCGACCATGTTCGCCACCGCGCTGATCTTCAGGTTGTTGGCGATCACCAGCGCCCAGGTCTGGATCAGCTCTCC
>CAYWND010000501.1:0-2644 GCA_964459085.1 uncultured Oceanibium sp.
CTGGCGCGACTGGGTCACCAACGTCGCCGACACGTTCTACTGCATCGGCACCGTGGCCGGCCCGCACCCCTACCCGGCAATGGTTCGCGATTTTCAGTCGATCATCGGCAATGAAACGAAGCAGCAGATGCAAGAGGCCGAGGGCCGCCTGCCCGACAGCCTGGTCGCCTGCATTGGCGGCGGATCCAACGCCATGGGCCTGTTCCACCCGTTCCTGGACGACAAATCGGTGCGCATCATCGGGGTCGAGGCCGGCGGGCACGGCGTCGACGACCGGATGGAACACGCCGCCAGCCTGACCGGCGGGAGGCCCGGCGGCCTGCACGGCAATCGAACCTATCTGCTGCAGGATGATGATGGTCAGATCCTGGAGGGGCACTCGATCAGCGCGGGGCTGGACTATCCCGGCATCGGGCCCGAGCATTCGTGGCTGCACGATATCGGCCGGGTCGAGTATGTGTCGGTCACGGATACCGAGGCCCTGGAGGCGTTCCAGCTGTCCTGTCGGACCGAGGGGATCATCCCCGCGCTGGAACCCAGCCACGCACTGGCCCATGTTGCCAAACTGGCGCCAACGCTGCCCAAGGACCATCTGATGGTGATGAACATGTGCGGCCGCGGCGACAAGGATATCTTTACAGTCGGCGCGGCTCTGGGCGTCGAGATGACGACAGAATAGCCCCTTCGCCCGGATCGCGACACCCGGACTGTCCGATCGCCGGGAATCGCCGTGTCGAGGGGGTTTTGCGCTGGACGCCGACCTCGGGATGGGTCAGAAGGGCGCGATCATTTGACGGAGAAGACGGATATGGCGGATCTTGCGCAAGGCGATGTTGTGGTCCTGATATCGGGATCCATGCGCATGGCTGTCGAAGCCGTTGACGGCGACCAGGTCGCCTGTGTCTGGAGCCACGAGGGCGAGATTTCCCGCGACAGCTTTCCCAATGCACTGCTGCGGAAATGGGAAGACCGCGAAGACGATCGCGGCGGCTACGGCAAGCCGCATCGCGGAGACCGCGACGGCGGTGGCAAGCCCTATCGGGGCAAAGGCGATGACAAGCCGCGCGGCAAGCCCGGTTGGGACGGCAAACCACGCGAGAAGAAATACTTCCGCAAGGACTGAAGGCACTGACGCGCCTGACCGGGCGCTGCCCTGCGCTCCGCTATACTTCGGGACAATGGAAGCGGGCCGATAGCCCCTATGACCACAGTCTTCGCATGCGTATGCGGTCTGACCTGACCCGAAACGCTACGAGAATTTGTCGATCAGCCGTTGCAGCGGGGACAGGGCATCCGCGGGGTCCTTTTCCTCGGCAGACTTCGCCGCCGTATGTTTCGCAGGCTTCGTTTCCTTTGGTATCTTTTCTGCATGCTGGGGCGGCGCCAGCCTTAGCGCGACCTTGTTCATGAACTTGTCGGCGCGACCACCCGCCAGATCATCCGCCCCATCCGATATGCCATCAAGAAGTGGCTCAAGCCAGTCACCATCGGCCTTTGCGAAATCGTTCAGCACATAGCCCGACACCTGACGCTTGTCGCCGGGATGGCCAATGCCCAGCCGCACGCGTTGATAATCCGGGCCGACATGCTGGTGAAGCGAGCGCAGGCCGTTATGCCCGGCATGCCCGCCGCCGGACTTCACACGCACCTTGCCGGGGGCCAGATCCAACTCGTCATGCAGCACGATGATGTCGGCTGGCGCGATCTTGTAGAACCGTGCGGCCTCGCCCACGGATTGGCCCGAGAGATTCATGAACGTCGCGGGCTTGAGCAGCAGGTGCTTGTCCCCGCCCAGCCGACCCTCGCTGATCTCGCCCTGAAACTTGTTCCGCCACGGGCCGAATCCATGGTCGGCGGCGATTCGGTCGACGGCCATGTATCCGATATTGTGCCGGTTACGGGCATATTTCTGTCCGGGATTTCCCAGCCCGACGATCAGTTTCATGGCCTTCATCCAAAAAGACAGCGCGCCGCGGGGGGGCCGCGGCGCGCCTGTTCTATCACATCGGCAATGGCGCCGGAATTACTCTTCGGTCTGCTCGTCGCCATCTTCGGCGGGGGCGTCGCCCTCGGCCGCTTCGGCACCTTCTTCGCCCTCTTCCTCATCGTCGGACTGCAGGCCGGACGGGGCGGCGATGTTGGCGATGACGAAGTCACGGTCGGTGATCATCGGACGGGTGCCCTTGGGCAGATCCACCATCGAAATCGTCACCGTGTCCCCGATATCAAGACCGGCAAGATCAACCTCGATCTTCTCGGGGATATCAGCCGCTGTCACCTTCAGTTCAACCTCGGGCCGAACAACGGTCAGAACACCGCCACGGCGCAGGCCGTCCGCCTCGTCCTCGTTGATGAACTCGACCGGGATGAACAGATTGATCCGCGACCGCGGGCTGAGCCGCAGAAAGTCGACATGGGTCGGCAGATCCTTGACCACATCGCGCTGGACGGCGCGGCAGATCACCTGGCTTGCCGAGCCTTCGACATTGATCTTGAGAAGGGTCGACAGGAATTTTCCTGCCTTGAGCATCTTGAGAAGTTCGTTGAACTTCACGTTGATTGCGACGGGGTCTTCGTGGCCCCCGTAGATTACCCCGGGGACAAGCCCCTCACGGCGCGCGGCGCGGGCGGCCCCCTTGCCTGT
>CAYWND010000502.1:0-2639 GCA_964459085.1 uncultured Oceanibium sp.
CTATCGGTGGACCATGAGGATAGCGGTAATTTCAGTTTTGGTGTTTGTATGTTGTGCCGCGGCTCTAGCAGCACAGCCAATGACGGGTAACCGGATGCTAGAAGGCTGCGTCAATGCAGGCCAGATCGGTGAAGGGTTTTGTCTTGGGTATGTTGTCGGCGTGGTAGATGGAATGGTGTTAGGCGCGTTCGAGGGTATCATCGCTGCGCCTGACATGAGCTAGATTTCGGTCGATGAACTTCTTGAAGTTCCCAATAAAGCGGTGGGTTTTTGTGTTCCGCCGCGGGTAGTGAATAGCCAGATAATGGATGTTGTTGTCCAATTTCTAACCGACAATCCGCAACTGCGGCACGAGTCAGCGCGGTCACTGGTGCAGGCTGCTGTTTCGCAAGCATTTCCATGCAACTAGGTGATTTGCGAATATCGTAGCGGATTGCATCGAAAAGGCGTTACCGGTCCTCCAGCGATGACGGGCTTCTGACTGCATACTGATTGCGCTGAATAAATCCCTAGCGTCTCGCCGCTCGGCAAATACTCACCTGCGTGTTACCACAACCCTGCGTCGCTGCTGTGTGCTTAGCCTGGGGTCCGGGCCTATTGGAAGGCCTAGACCTCAACGTCAGCTTTTTGCGAAAAGCGGACACTCGGAAAAAATTCCCTATGACCGGGCCGCGCGACCTGCTTGCCGTTCGCTGCCGCTGTGCCAACGGCGGCTTTGGAAATCGGGCTGGGTCAAAAACGGTCGTATGTGACCGCTAACGGCGCTTCAACCAATACGCGAGCGCTGCCGTCGAGTTGACCACGGGCCAAGCGCGCATGTCGAGGTCGGCAGTACGGACCACGTAGCCGGGGGGCTGGCGGTCCTGATGGACGTGCTATTCACAGCTAGTCAGTCCATGGGGCTCTTGCCCACTTGACCGCCTCTTCCATGCGATCGTCTCCCCAGAAGACTTCCGTGCCAACAACGAATGTAGGTGAACCGAAAAGGCCGAGTCCCCGAGCAGTATTGGTCTCCGAGTGCATGGCGGCCTTGGTCTCGTTGGAGTCCGCCTCTGCAAGGATCGTTGCTACTCCGGGTTCGAGCACTGTCAGTGACCTCTCGATATTCTCCCTCTCGCCAGGAGGGTACCCGCCTTCGACCCAATGGCGGAAGGCGTTCTGAACATAGCGAGGCCCCCATTCGTATTTCAGCGCGACGAAGGCGATCCTGTTGGCGCGGTAGGTGCTATCGTTGTTCTCGGTTTGTGTCGGGAACGGTGCTGGGACGTTCGGGGAAAGGCCATGGAGCTTCCCCCGTCGATAGACGTCCCGCCACATGTACGTCTGCTTGGCAGGCTCATTCACGAAGGGCACGTGACCGTTCTCAAGCATGATATCGACCAGATAGAATGGCCGCAGTCGAAACCGGACATCCGCTTCGGCTTCGAAACGGTGCATTCTCATAATGCTCAGGTAAGCATAAGCGCTGCCCGACGAAAACCAGAGATCTATGTGCTGCAAAGCTATTCGTCTCCTTCACGGAGCCCGGCTGCACGGAGGCCATCTGCCAGCAGGTCGATATCCTCCGGGCGCCTAAGCTGTGTGCGCCGACGCATCTCCTCCACAGAGATTCCCGGCAGAATCTGATGCAGTCTATGCCTTATCTCCCGACATTCCTCCTCACGACCTAGCATACCGAGCGCAGCCAGAAGATAGACGTGGCATGCATACCAGTTCGGACGCATCAGAGTCAGCGGCCGCGCCAGCCTGGCTGCCCTCTCGAAACGTCCACTAATGTAGTTTGCGATGCAGGCTCCGATTTGACAGCTGGTCAGCGTTGGGTCTCTCGGGGCCACTGGGCCGATCTGATCATATGCCTTTAGCGCTTCTTCGGAATTCCCAAGAAACGCCAGAACGGTGACAAGCGTTCCGTGGGCAGGGACGCAAGAGGGAGCTAGCTCTATCGCTTTTCGAGCGAACTGCACTGCGCTTTCGTACTCTCCGGATAGCTGGTGGACACTGGCCATAGCATCATAGCCCAGTGGTTCGTTGGGGTCTGCGGCCAGCGCGCGCTGCGCATGCTCAAGCGCCTCGCGCACGGCATCTTTGGCATCTACTCCTCGCCATCGGTAGTATCCGGCTTGCAGTCTGCAAGAGGCCATCCGCGCATGTGCTGCAGCGAAGTCTGGCTCCATCGCCAGGCTCTGTGTGAGAAGTGCTTCTGCCTCGGCACAGGCCTCTTCGGTGTGTTTGCGGAGCGTCTCGATCGCGCGGAGGTACAACTCCCAGGCGGTCATGCTGGACGGCTGCAGTCGTCGCGATCTGTTTAGTTCGGACGTCTCGAGGGCTGGCGTCAACTCGCCAGAAACCTGAAGAGCAATCTGATCGACCGCATCGAGAACTTCGTCGCTTGGCAGCCTGAGTTTGACCGAATGCAGGCTTCGACCGCTTTCGAGGTCCATTAGTCTTGCAGAAATCCGCAACTGCGCGTTGCTGGAGGTATATGATCCCTCAATTGCATATTTTGCGCCAACTTCCCGACGCCCGTCAGCATCCATATAGAGCCCAGAAATCGCGGTGAACCAACGATTGTGGGACAGAAGGGCAAGGAGTTCTTCGACGATTCCGTCGGATAAGAAGGCCTGATTCCCGTCACTACC
>CAYWND010000503.1:0-2638 GCA_964459085.1 uncultured Oceanibium sp.
TGCGCCTGCGCGCCAGCGGTGCGGCTGCATCTCGTGCGCCGATGTATCCCGGCGCGCGTGCGGCGCTGGACAGGTTGCGGTCGATTCCCGAGCTGTTGCTGGGGGTAGCGACGGGCAAGGCGCGGCGGGGGCTGGATCATGTCTTTGATGTGCATGACCTGCGCGGGATGTTCGTGACCTCTCATACGGCGGACGAACACCCGTCCAAGCCACACCCCTCGATGCTGCTGAGCGCGTTGGCCGAGACAGGGGTTGCCGCGCGCGATGCGGTGATGATCGGGGATACCAGTTTTGACATCGAGATGGGGCGCGCGGCGGGGCTGAGGACATTGGGTGTGTCCTGGGGATACCATACCCGCGAGGCGCTGGCCGAGGCCGGCGCTGACCAGATCGTCGATGACTTTGCGGATGTGCCGGGCGCGATTGCCGGGCTGCTGTCGCGGGGACCGGAGGTCGTGCGATGAAGCGGTTCTGGAGCGATGTTGGCGTGATCGAGGACGACGGCGGGTTTGGCGTGGCACTGGACGGCCGTCCGGTTCGCACGCCAGGCAAGTCGCACCTGACCCTGCCCACGCGCGCGCTGGCCGACGCACTGGCGCAGGAATGGCGGGATCAGGACGACACCGTGGACCCCGCGACCATGCCGTTGACCCGAGCGGCCAATTCTGCGGTTGACCGGGTCGCGGCACAGTTCGAGGACGTGCTTGCGATGCTGGTCGAATATGGCGAGACCGATCTGCTGATCTATCGCGCAGATCGGCCTGATGCGCTGGCACAGCGGCAGGCCGACGCCTGGGATCCCTGGATCGATTGGGCAAACACTGCGCTGGGCGTACGCCTGACACCGGTTGTGGGGGTGATCCCGCAGGCGCAGGACCCGGGAAACCAGACGCGGTTTCGGTCCGCACTTGCCCCCCAGACGCCGCTGGCCCTGACCGGCATCCATGATCTTGTCACCCTGTCAGGTTCGCTGGTACTGGGGCTGGCCGTCGCCCGCGGTGCGCTGGCCGCTGACGAAGGCTGGACTCTGAGCCGGATCGACGAGACCTGGCAAGCTGAACAATGGGGCCGTGATGCCGAGGCCGAGGAGGCCGCCGAGCGCAAGCGGGCCGAATTTCTGCAGGCACGAAAGCTGCTGGATCTGCTGTGAGAGCCAGGACATGACGATACGCTACCCAGAAGAGCTGGCCGACCTGGCCGGTCCGGATCAGATCGCCTCGGTCTCGGGGTTGGAGTTTCTGCAAGGCATCCTGGACGGCCGGTTTCCCGCGCCCCCGATCTCGCGCAGCCTGAATTTCCGGCTTGAGCAGGTCGAGGCTGGTAAGGTGGTGTTTCGCGGCATCCCCAGCTTTGCCGCGATGAACCCGATCGGGTCGATCCACGGCGGCTGGTTCGGCACGCTGTTGGACAGTTGCATGTCTTGTGCGGTGCAGACGACCCTGCCCCGGGGGCGCGGCTATACGACGCTGGAATTCAAGACCAGCATTCTGCGCCCGCTGGTGGCAGGCGGCCCCGAAGTTCTGGCCACGGGGACCATCGTGCATTCGGGTCGGCGAACCGGCACGGCGACCGGAGAAATTCGGGGCGAGGCGGACGGCAAAGTCTATGCCACGGGCTCGGCCACCTGCCTGATTTTTGATCTTTAAGCGCGTGATGCAAAAAAATTGGCGCGGGCTGCCTGCTTGCCGGGCAGTTTCGTCCCATTCCTTGCCTTGAATATCGCCTTTGCAAAGCCGGAAAGGGTCAGCGATTCTTCCATTTCCGAGAAGAAATTGACCTTACGTAAGCGGCCCACTCGCGCACGGCAAAAAACGAGTCCGATTCTTGCCGATCTGGCAACCGGGGAGAGATTTTCGGTCGTCGGATCAGCGCTTTAGGCATCTAGCCCCGTCCGGAGTATAGAGGATTCCGCCCAGATCACCTGATCAACGCGGTATCAGGTCAGGCAATATTACCTATCACCATCCATGAAAGGGGCCTTGACCTTTCGGTGTGCTTTCTCATTGTTGCAATGCGGTCCGGGAGTCGTCGGGCCATATAAATCCAAATGAAATCGACCCCTGTGGTCGATCTCGGCCCGGGAAACGGGCCGGAACATCAGGAAGAGGTTGTTATGAAAAAATCTGTCATTCTCGGCACTCTCGCTGCCGCTGGCCTGACCGCCGGCATGGCAAGCGCGGGGACGGTGGACGACATCAAAGCCAATGGCGTGATGAAATGCGGCGTGACCACTGGTCTTGTCGGATTTGCCGCGCCGGACGCGAACGGTAACTGGGAAGGCTTTGACGTGGCGGTTTGCCGCGCCGTTGCCGCCGCAGTTCTGGGCGACAGCCAGGCGGTCGAGTTCGTGCCGACCACCGGTAAGACCCGCTTCACCGCGCTTGCGTCGGGCGAAGTCGACATGCTGGCCCGGAACACCACCTGGACCTTCAGCCGCGACGTAGACCTGAAGTTCACGTTCGTGGGCGTCAACTACTATGACGGTCAGGGCTTTATGGTCCGCAAGGATCTGGGCGTTGCATCGGCCACCGAGTTGGACGGCGCGACTGTCTGCATCCAGACCGGCACCACGACCGAGCTGAACCTGGCCGACTACTTCCGCGCCAACGGCATCAGCTACGAGCCGGTTCCGATCGAG
>CAYWND010000504.1:0-2636 GCA_964459085.1 uncultured Oceanibium sp.
ATCAAGCTGGCCAAGGGCGACCGGGTGGTCGCGATGGCCGTGATCCGCCACTTCGAGGCCACGGCCGAAGAGCGGCAGGCCTATCTGAAGATGCGCCGGGCGGTGGCGGGCGCCGATGACGAAGGGTCGGACAGCGATGAAGAGGCGGTGGCGGATGTGGCACTGGCGCAGGAGCGCTATGCGCAGATGTCGGCGGCCGAGGATCTGATCCTGACGATCACCACGGGCGGTCAGGGCAAGCTGAGTTCCAGCCATGACTATCCGGTGCGCGGGCGCGGCGGGCAAGGCGTGATGGCGATGGACAAGGGGCTGCGGGGCGGGCCGCTGATCGCGTCCTTCCCGGTCGACCCGGCCGATCAGATCATGCTGGTCACCAATACCGGCCAGTCGATCCGCTGCCCCGTGGGCGACATCTCGTTCCGCTCGCGCGGGGCGGGCGGCGTGCGGGTGTTCAACACGGCCAAGGGCGAAGAGGTCGTGTCGGTGGCCTGGATTGCCGAAACGTCCGATGACGCCCCCGACGGGGACGAGAGCTGAGACGGCAGGCGCCTCCGGCGGGAGTATTTTGGGGAGCAAAGAGGCGCGCGGTCTGGGCGGGCGGTGTGCCTTGGGGTTTGGATCCGCGGGGCGCGGCGGATTGTCGTGATGGGGGGCTGTCTGTGGCGTTTGCAGTGCGGAGTTTGCTGCCTTCCACTACGCAATATGTTGGTTAAACCAAAGCGCTTTAACTGATTGGTAGGTTTCGGTGTTCAGACAAAAAAAGCCCATTGTCCTTCGGCTCACATTTCTTGGATACGAACCCGACAATAACGGCGTGGCGATAGGTTGGAGTGCGTCGGGCGAGCCCGATGACATAATGTTTGATATCGATTTTGTGGGACATCCGTCAGGTGTTACAACTGGCTTCGCATGGGATGCGAGCAGCGCCACGTTGAACGATGTCTTTGCTGTTCAGGGCGATTTGTCGTTTCGTATATCCATTGGTTGGGCCTATTCGGGAAATCAAATGGATGGCTCAGGAAAAGTCAAAGCGGCCTGGAGCGTCGAAGATTGCGAAGGGGCCGAGCTGAAATTTGTGGCGGGTGCCGCATTGGAACTATTTTTTGAATTTGCACCGACGGTAGGGCAAGTACGGGAAGTCTGAAGGATCTACCACCTGTTGCGACCCAGAAACCTGTGCCTTCACAGAAGTACTTCTTGTGCTCTCGGAGTGTGCGGGAGTGTGGGCAAGAAACGGACCTTCGTTTCACTCCAAGATAGACGACCAAACTGTACCCAAGGCCGACATGCGTCAGCACCTCGCGCATTGGTGGTGGCGATGCGATTGCCAGAGCCGGCCACAGACGGAACCTTCGGCGTTTGTGGCTTGAACCTGTGCGCAAATCGGAGGATGAGACCTATATGAGCTGTGTGAACAAGGTTCTGAACATCGTGGGCGGCGGCATGGCCGGGTCCGAGGCGGCCTGGCAGGCGGCCGAGGCGGGGGTGCGCGTTGTGCTGCACGAGATGCGGCCCGGGGTCGAGACCTTTGCCCACAAGACCGGCGATCTGGCCGAGATGGTGTGTTCGAACTCGTTCCGGTCGGACGACCACGAAGGCAATGCGGTCGGCCTGCTGCATTGGGAGATGCGGGCCGCCGATGGGCTGGTGATCGCGATGGCGGACGCGCATGCCCTGCCCGCGGGCGGCGCGCTGGCGGTCGACCGCGAACCCTTTGCCAAAGCGGTCACGGCAAAGCTGCGGGCGCATCCCAATGTCGAGATCCGGGGCGGCGAGATCCGCGATCTGCCGCGCGAGGGTCAGTGGATCATCGCCACGGGGCCGCTGACCTCGGGCGCGCTGGCCGACGCGATCATCGCCGAAACCGGGCAGGAGCAGTTGGCGTTTTTCGACGCGATCGCGCCGATCGTCTATGCCGACAGCATCGATATGGACAAGGCCTGGTTCCAGTCGCGCTATGACAAGGGCGAGACCGAGGCCGAGCGCCGCGCCTATCTGAACTGCCCGATGTCCAGGGACCAGTACGAGGCGTTTCGGGCGGCTGTGCTGGAGGCCGACAAGACCGAGTTTCGCGATGGCGAGACGGCGAAATATTTCGAAGGCTGTCTGCCGATCGAAGTGATGGCGGCGCGCGGGCCCGAGACGCTGCGCTATGGTCCGATGAAGCCCGTGGGGCTGACCAACCCGCATGCGCCGGACACCAAACCCTACGCGGTGGTGCAGTTGCGGCGCGACAACGCGCTGGGCACGCTGTTCAATATCGTGGGGTTCCAGACCAAGATGAAATACGGTGCGCAGGCCGATGTGCTGCGCCTGATCCCGGGGCTGGAGGCGGCACGGTTTGCGCGGCTGGGGGGCATCCACCGCAACACGTTCATCAACGCGCCCACCCTGCTGGACGATCAGATGCGCCTGCGGTCGCGGCCCAATATCCGGTTTGCAGGCCAGATCACCGGGGTCGAGGGCTATGTCGAAAGTGCCGCGATGGGCCTGCTGGCCGGGCGGCTGGCGGCGGCCGAGATCCTGGGCCGGGACGTCGCGCCGCCGCCCCAGACCACGGCGATGGGGGCGCTGATCCGCCACATCACCGGCGGGGCCGAGGCCAGGACGTTTCAGCCGATGAACGTGAATTTCGG
>CAYWND010000505.1:0-2635 GCA_964459085.1 uncultured Oceanibium sp.
CAGTAGTCCAGACCCAGCGCATCCGCCGCCTCGTACTGCCCCTTGGGCAGGGCGGCCAGGCCACCCCTGACCACCTCGGCCATGTAGGCCGATGCGAACAGCGTCACCATGATGACGACCCGCAGAATGATGTCGAAATTCGTGCCCGGCGGCATGAAGTAGTTCAGCAGCGTCGAGGCCACGAACAACAGCGTGATCAACGGCACGCCGCGGATGAACTCGATAAAGCCCACGCAGATCGATTTGACGATGAACAGGTTCGATTGCCGTCCCAGCGCCAGCAGAATGCCCAGCGGCAGCGAACAGGCGATGCCTGTCACCCCGATGATGATCGACAGCGAGAACCCGCCGAATTTCGAACTTTCCACCTCGGATATCCCGATCGGGATGGCGCTGCTCAGCCCACCCGCCACCGGGCCGGCCAGCAACAGCCACCAGACGATCGGTGCCAGGATGGCGGCGATCACGCCGCCCAGTTGTCCACCCGCGGGCAGCACCAGCCGGAACGCCAGCGCGCCGATGGCAAATCCTGACAGTGCGACCAGCGGTCCCCAGATCGTCCCGCCCCACAACAGCCAAAAGCCCAGGAACGGATACAGCGCCGAAAACCACAGCATCTTGCGCGGCAGGCTGGTGAACAGCACCGGCGCCAGCGCCACCAGCATCAGCACGACGCTCAGGTTGATCCGCCAGTAGCTATCGGACGGATAGAACCCGTACAGAAGCTGCAGGAAACGTTCCCGGATCACGGCCCAGCACGCGCCATGCGTTCCATCGCCGTGAACCGCCGCGATCGCCTCGCGGCACTCTTTCAGCGAGTTCGCAGTCCACGAGGACGAAAACGCCCAACCCAGGATCGCCGACAGGACATAAAAGATGAAGGCCCCCGTGACGACCGTTAGCGCGCCGTTGAACCAACTGGAAAACAGGTTTTCGCGGGCCCATTTGATGATGCCGGTGTCGCCTGCCGGCGCAGGGCTTTCGCCCAGCATCTCGGTCCTGACAAATGCGGTGTTCTGATCGGTCATCTCACCGCTCCTTCAGTTTGATCGAGTTGTTGTACCAGTTCATCACGGCCGAGACGCTCAGCGAGATGATCAGGTAGCACAGCATCAGCATCAGCAGCGTTTCCATCTCGCGGCCGGTCTGGTTCAGCGTGATGCCCCCCAGCGTGCCGGTGATGTCCATGTAGCCGACCGCAATGGCCAATGACGAGTTCTTGGTCAGGTTCAGATAGTTCGAAATCAGCGGCGGGATGATAACCCGCAGCGCCTGCGGCAGGATCACCAGGCTCATGGTGCGATTGGGACGCAGGCCCAGCGCACCGGCCGCCTCGGTCTGACCCTTGCTGACGGACATGATGCCCGCGCGCACGATCTCGGCGATAAATGCCGCGGTGTAAAAGCTCAACGCCAGCCACAGCGCGATCAGCGAGTTTCTCATGTAGAACCCGCCCTGGAAGTTGAACCCCTTCAGTTCGGGGTATTCCAGCGAGATCGGCCCCCCCAACACCAGCTGCGCCAGGATCGCGGGTACGAAGAACAGGCCCAGTCCAACCCAGAAAACGGGTGACTGTTCACCGGTGGCGCGTTGCTTGGCTTTCGCCATCCGGCGGTAGTACCAGATCCCCACCAGCGACAGGAAAAAGACCGCCACAACGATCAACGACCCACCGCCGAAGATCGGGCTGGGAATATAGAACCCGCGGTTGGTCAGCGCGACCGAGTCCCACAGCAGCATCGACGCCTCGGGGTTTTCACCCCGGAACGCGCGCGGCTGCGGCAGCGTTTCGATAAAGATCGCCATGGCAAAGACGATCCACAACAGGACGGGGACATTCCGGAACATCTCGACGTAGATCGTCATGATCCGCGCGATCAGCCAGTTCTTGGACAGGCGCGCGACCCCGATGAAAACCCCCAAAACCGTGGCCAGGATGCAGCCCATGACCGCGACCAGCAGCGTATTCAACAGACCGACAACAGCGGCACGGCCATGGCTCATCTGACTGTTGTATTCGATCAGACGTTGGTTGATGTCGTATCCCGCCGGGTTCCACAGAAAACTGAAACTCAACGGTTTGCCCAGCGCTGCCAGGTTCGCGGCGGCATTCGATACCAGCCAGCCGATCCCAAGCATGAACCCGATCAGCGCAACGACCTGGATGGTCAGCGACCGATAGCGGGTATCATAAATCAGCATGCTCAGACGGAATGGAGGATCCGTCTCGTCGGTTATGGAGGCCATGGCCCCACCCCCTCTTCCTGTTGGTCCGTCTGCCCGCTTACTCTGGCGGCCGGTTTTCCGGTCCTGCCCCGGCAGATCGGTTATTTTTCTGAAAAGAAGAAAGGGCGCATCCTCCCGATGCGCCCTTTCTCTTTGGTCTTAGCGGAACGGCGGCGAGTAGATCAGGCCGCCCTGGGTCCACTGGGCGTTCAACCCGCGGGCAAGTGCGATCGGGGTGCCTTCGCCGATATTGGCGGCAAAGATCTCGCCGTAGTTGCCACCCGATGCAATCGCGCGCTTGGCCCATTCAGCATCCAGGCCCAGCATGGCGCCCAGTTCACCTTCGGTGCCCAGCAGACGGTTGATCTCGGGGTTGTTGGTGCCGTTCGACATCTCGTCCAGCTTGGCC
>CAYWND010000506.1:0-2634 GCA_964459085.1 uncultured Oceanibium sp.
AGAAGTACGGCATGTTGATCAGGTCAACCACGCTTGCAAACGGCGCGAAGTTCGACAGCGAATGCTGCGCGCCCTGGATCGTGTTGCCCTGAACTTTCTGCGCCAACGCACCGCCAGCGCCAAGCTGGCCACCGGGCGCAAGCTTGACGTAGACTTTGCCGTTGGTGGAGTTCTGGATGTTCTCTTTCAGATCAAGCTGAAGGATCGGATAGCTGCGCGACGCGCCCAGGACATAGGCCGTGGCCAGCGTCATGGTGTGTTCGGCAGCCTTCTCGCGCTCGCGCTCTTCCTGCGCGGTCTGCGCCACGGCCGCATCAGACCACAGCATGCCCGCGCCACCTGCCACCATCGCAGCCGTAAAGCCACCGGTGGATGTCAGTTTCAGAAAGTTTCTGCGCTCTGCCGATTTCAAGTCATCGGTTTTGTTGACCATTTCGTCCTCCCTGGATTGAGCGATCAGATTGATTATTGCTGGCTGTTCTCCCCATTGCGCGCCTCGCGATTGAGGATCGCTGCAACAAAGGCGATTGCTGACGCGAACAGAACCAGCATTTCCATGATGTCCGAGAAGAAGGGCGCGCCGAAGAAAGACCCCGCGATCACGTTCGATCCGAAGATGAGAAACAGAACAACCGATACAATCAGAGCCATGGGCACCCCACTGGTTCAACCCGCGATTCTGGCAACTGTAAGCGCTTACATTTTGCAATGCAAGCGCTTACATGACAAGTTGTCGCACAAACAGAACGAGACACTCGATGGATGACGCTAGCCGGGACATCCCCACCATCGCCGATGTTGCGCGTGCCGCGAGGGTATCGACCGCGACCGTTTCCCGCTGTTTGAACGAGCCGGAAAAGGTGCAGCAAGCCACCCGCGAAAAGGTCAACGCAGCAATTGAAAACCTTGGGTATCTGCCGAATTTCGGTGCCCGCGCCCTGGTCGCGAAGCGGACCAATACGGTTGGCGCTGTCATCCCGACGATGGACAACGCGATCTTCTCGCGCGGGCTGCAGGCATTCCAAGAAGCGCTGCATGACCGCGGCACGACCTTACTGGTGGCCACATCGCAATATCGCCAGGATCTGGAAGAGGAACAGGTGCGCACCCTGATGGCGCGTGGTGCAGACGGGCTATTGTTGATCGGGTATCAACGCAGCCCGACACTCGAGGCGGACATCCTGCGCCGCAAGATCCCGACTGTGGTTTCATGGGCCTACGGCGAACACACGGAATTGCCCGCGGTTGGTTTCGACAACCTTGGGGCGATGCGGGCATTGGCCGACCAGGTGATTGCGCGCGGGCACAGGTGTATCGGGATGATATCCGCGGATACCGCAACGAATGACCGTGCGCGGGACAGGGTGCGCGGCGTCAAGTCCTCGATGGCGGCACACGGGCTGGACCCTGACGGCTTGAACGTGATCGAGACCGTCTATTCCATCGACGCGGGCAGCTACGCGTTTGCAGAAATCATGTCCCACGATCCGAAACCCACAGTGGTCATGTGCGGCAACGACGTACTTGCGATCGGCGCCATGCGCGAGGCCAAGCGCATGGGGGTCAACATTCCCCGGGATATGTCAATCACCGGGTTTGACGATATTGAATTGGCCTCGGTGGCAGAGCCTGCACTGACCACGGTGCACGTGCCCCATAGGGAAATGGGCCACCGGGCTGCGCTGGCGCTGCTGGAAATGATCCGCAGCGGCAAGGCCCCCGCCGGGGCCGAATTGAAGACCGACCTGCGCATTCGCGCGTCGCTGGGGGCTGCGCCGGGCGCCTGACCCGTGGGATTGATCGGGACTTGACCAGTGCCGCAGCCGGTCGCACGGTTGGCCCGCTACCACGGCAGAACACTCGGACAGTGATCAAGCGATGACCGACGCGCGCCTCTGGATCGGAACCAGTTGGAAGATGAACAAAATCCGCGCCGAGGCGATCGACTACGCCCGCGATCTTGCGCGCGCGGACCCGCTCGCCACCCCCGAAATTCAGCGATTTGTGATCCCACCGTTTCCATGGATCCATCCCGTCAAGGCCGAGTTGCAGGGCAGTTCGGTCAAGGTCGGCGCGCAAAACATGCACTGGGCACCATCCGGCGCCTGGACCGGCGAGGTCTCTGCACAGATGCTGCTGGAGTGCGGTGCCGAGATTGTCGAGATCGGACATTCCGAACGCCGCACACATTTCGCCGAGACCAACGAGACCGTGGGCCTGAAGGTCCGCGCCGCGGTCGAGGCTGGGCTGATCCCGCTGGTCTGCGTCGGGGAAACCGAGGCCGAGACGGCTGCGGCACAGACCACCCAGGTTCTGAAACGTCAGGTGCAAGGCGCCCTTGCCCATCTGGAAGGCACAGACGCAGGGCGGCCGGTTCTTTTTGCCTATGAACCGGTCTGGGCCATCGGCGAGGGCGGCACGCCTGCCAGCGCGGACTATGCCAACGCGCGCCATGCGGAAATCAAGGCGATCGCGCAGGATATCTTGTCCCGTGCGGTGCCCTGCCTTTACGGTGGGTCCGTGACGGCCGACAATTGCGTGGACCTGATCGGCATGCCCAACATAGACGGGCTGTTCATCGGCAGGGCCGCCTGGCAGGTCGAGGGGTATCTCGACATTCTGGATCGGTGCCGC
>CAYWND010000507.1:0-2623 GCA_964459085.1 uncultured Oceanibium sp.
GGTACCAGGGCGGGCGGAACGTATCCTCAGCGACCATCCAGCGCTCGCGGAAGAGCACGAAGTCGATATTTGCCGTGCCCGGCACGCCGGATGGCGCGGTCAGCACGGTGAAAATCGACGGATCGGGGTGATCGAACAGGATCGCACCGATGGGGCAATAGTCGCGCAGATCGTATTTGCATGGCGCGTAATTGCCATGCCAGGCGACAACATCCAGCGGCGAGTGGCCGATTTCCGACCTGTGAAACTGGCCGCACCATTTGACCGTGACGGTCGAGGGCGCATCGCGATCCTCGAACGCAGCGACCGGGGTCTTGAAATCGCGGCGATTTGCCATGCAGTTCGCCCCAATGGGCCCCCTGCCGGGCAGCTCGAACTTCTGCCCGTAGTTCTCGCACACGAACCCACGCGCAGGCCCGTCCAGCACTTCGACCCGATAGAGCAGCCCGCGCGGGATCACGGCAATCTCTTTCGGCGCCAGATCGATTACGCCCAATTCGGTTGAAAACCGCAGCGTCCCTTCCTGCGGCACGATCAGCAATTCGCTGTCGGCGGAATAGAAATAGTCGTCCTCCATCGATCTGGTCACCAGATAGATGTGGCTGGCCATACCGACCTGGGTGTTCACGTCACCTGCCGTGGTCATCGTGTGCATGCCCGTGATCCAGGTCAGATCCGCATCCGAATGCGGGACCGGGTCCCAGCGGTACTGCCCCAACGAGATCACGTCCTCCAGCACATGCGGCGCCGTCTTCCAATGCGGTATGTCGATCTTCTGATAGCGGTGCGAGTGCTTGACCGAAGGGCGGATGCGATAACACCAGGTGCGCTCGTTCTGATGGCTGGGTGCGGTAAAGGCCGTGCCGGACAATTGCTCGCCATAGAGGCCGTAATTCACCTTTTGTGGGCTGTTCATTCCCTGTGGCAGTGCCCCTGGCAACGCCTCGGTCTCAAAATCATTGCCGAAGCCCGGCATATACCCCTCGACCGTACCGACGGGGCTGGCGGCCTGGATCATCCGGCCTGGATTGCTGGGGTGATTCATGCGTGCCTCCTGATTTTGTCGCACTTGTAACAGTTGCATTTGTAACTAACAAGCCCTAGAACACCTCCATGACCCCGGACTTCGACCTGACCCGCTTTCTGCCCTACCTGCTGAACCAGGCCGCCGAAGAGGCGTCGCTTGCGTTCCAGGACATCTACAAGACCCGGTACGGGCTTTTGCGCACCGAATGGCGCGTCCTGTTCCACCTGGGCCAGATCGGCGACATGACCGCAAACGAGATCTGTCGGCGGTCGCGCATGCACAAGACCAAGATCAGCCGCGCGGTGCAAAAGCTGGAGACGCGCCGATTGCTGTCACGTCAGACAGACGCGGGGGATCGCAGGCGAGAGGTTTTGTCGCTGACCCCCGAGGGGCGCGTGATCTACCAAAAACTGCGGGGCGAGGCCGAGGTCTTCGAGCAACGCCTGGCAGATGCGTTCGATCCGGACGAGATCCGCGTTTTGAGATCGGTGCTGACACGGATCGCAGATGGCGAAACCAAGATCTGATCCTGCCCACGTCTCAGTCCGGGGCGCGCTTGACTTCCCCCCGGCAATGGCCAATCACTCGCACCGACCACACCTGCCGGAGCGTCCATGTCCATTCTCGCCGATCGGCTGGCACGGGTTCGCCCGTCCCAAACCGTTGCCATCACCGCCCGCGCCGCCGCCCTGAAAGCCGCCGGGCGTGACATCATCTCGCTTAGCGCGGGCGAGCCGGACTTTCCCACGCCCGAAAACATTCGCGAGGCTGGCAAGCGGGCCATCGACACGGGCAAGACCCGCTACACCGCGCCTGATGGCATTCCCGAACTGAAACAGGCCATCGAGGCCAAGTTCGCGCGGGACAACGGATTGCAGTTCGAACCTTCTGAAGTCATCGTGTCCACGGGCGGCAAACAAGTCCTGTTCAACGCGCTGATGGCATCTCTGAACCCGGGGGACGAAGTCATCATCCCCGCCCCCTACTGGGTAAGCTATCCCGATATGGTCAGCCTGTGCGGCGGCGAACCGGTCGTGGTGCCGACCTCGACCCAAACCGGCTATAAGCTGACGCCGGATGCGCTCGAGGCAGCGATCACCCCGCATACAAAGTGGTTCATCTTCAACTCGCCGTCGAACCCCACCGGGGCGGGGTACTCCCGGGACGAGTTGTCGGCGCTGACAGAGGTGCTTGCGCGACACCAGCATGTCTGGATCCTGACCGACGACATGTACGAACACATTGCCTTTGAAGGGTTCACCTTCTGCACGCCTGCGCAGGTCGCGCCAGACTTGCGGCCCCGCACGCTGACGGTGAACGGAGTGTCCAAGGCCTATGCGATGACCGGTTGGCGGATCGGCTATGCCGGTGGTCCGGCCGAGTTGATCGGCGGCATGCGCAAGGTCCAGTCCCAGTCAACGACCAACCCGTCCTCGATCAGCCAGTGGGCGGCGGTCGAGGCGCTGAACGGTCCTCAGGATTTTATTGCCCCCAATGCCGCCCTGTTCCAGCGTCGCCGCGACAAGGTGGTCGCCGCTCTGAATGCCGCAGAAGGCATCACTTGTCCGGTCCCGGAAGGTGCATTCTACGTCTACC
>CAYWND010000508.1:0-2623 GCA_964459085.1 uncultured Oceanibium sp.
CGCCTTGATCCGCGCCGCCAGCGCGTCGGCGTCACCCGGCAGCGGCCCGGCCTCGCGCAGCAGCGCCAGCTTGACCCCGGTCAATCCAATCGTCTTGCGCAACCGGGACGCGACGCTGTCTTTTGCACGGCCCCGGTCCAGGGCAGCGACGATCTGGCCCGCCTCCCGCGCCGGGTCCAGATCCACGGGCCCCGCCCCGGCGGCATAAATCAGGCTGCCCTCGACCCCACGGCCCGAAATCACGAACTCGCCTGGGCGCCCGCCGATCGCCACGCCCTTCACAGGCGTGCCGAACCACCGCTGCATATGCGGTGACCAGTCCACCGCATAGCCCATATTGGACCCCTGAAATGGCACCAGCGGCACACGCTCGTCCAGATGCCGCACCCAGGCGCCATCGGACCCCAGCCGCGCCCAGCTTGCCCCACCCGTGGCCAGCACCATCGCCCCCGCCGAAACCCGCAGATCACCCTCCGGCCCGGCCAGCCGCACCGCGCCACCATCCCATCCCTCCCAACGGGTCCGGACACGAAATGAAGCCCCCAGATCTTCCAGCCGCGCAAGCCACGCGCGCAGCAAAGGGGACGCCTTCATCACGCTGGGAAAGACCCGGCCGGATGAACCGGTGAACACCTCCTGCCCCAACCCTTGGGCCCAGGCAATCACCCGCGCAGGCGGCCAGTCGGCCAGGATCCCTTCCAGCCCCGGCGCGGTGATCCGTGCCACAAAGGCGGTGGGCGCTTCGTCCATGGTCAGATTCAGACCCGATTTTCCCGCCATCAGGAACTTGCGGCCCAGGCTGGGTTTCTGGTCGACCACCAGCACCCGCGCGCCTGCGCCCGCCGCCGCCTCGGCCGCCGCCAGACCCGCAGGCCCGGTTCCGATCACGCAGACATCCGTGGACAAATCCATATCCCCGCGCATATCAGAGCCATGGCCGAAAACCACCCCCTCTGCGCGCTCTGCGGGCGCCCGATCCCGCCCCATGCCCGGCAAAGCGTCCACCACCTGGTCCCACGCCTCAAGGGCGGCAAGAATGGCCCCACGGTCCTGCTGCACCAGATCTGCCATACCGAGATCCACGCCGCCCTGACCGAGGCCGAACTGGCCCGCGACTACAACACGCCCGAGGCGTTGCGCGCGCATCCCCGCCTCGCCCGCCTGATCCGGTGGCTAAGGCACAAGGACCCCGCCTTTCATGCCCGCAGCGCAGGTCCCAGGCGCAGGCGCTAGCACATCTTCCTGTCCAAATACTCCGACAACAGACGCATCTGCGCGATGCGGCTGGCAATTGACCTCCCCCCGGCGCAGCTTTACCTTCCCCCAACCACGGACTGCCAAGAAAGCCGAAAGATGACCGACAGCCCCCTGCAGCAGATCGGCCCGGACCCGTCACTGCTGCTTGTCGATGATGACGAGCCGTTTCTGCGCCGGATGGCCCGCGCCATGGAAAAGCGGGGTTTTGTGCCCACGGCCGTCGGCTCGGTGGCCGAAGGCAAGGCCGTCGCGGCCTCGGCCCCGCCGGCCTTCGCCGTGGTCGACCTGCGGCTCGAAGATGGCAACGGTCTCGACGTGGTCGAGATGCTGCGCGAAAACCGCCCAGACTGCCGCATCGTGGTGCTGACCGGCTATGGCGCCATCGCCACGGCGGTGGCCGCGGTCAAGATCGGCGCCACGGACTACATGTCCAAGCCTGCGGATGCGAATGACGTCACCGCGGCCCTGCTGGCCACCGGCGAGGACAAGCCGCCCCCTCCCGAAAACCCGATGTCCGCCGACCGGGTGCGCTGGGAACACATCCAGCGGGTGTTCGAGTTGTGTGACCGCAACGTCTCGGAAACCGCGCGACGGCTGAACATGCACCGCCGCACCCTGCAGCGGATCCTGGCCAAACGCTCGCCGCGATAGCGGACACACGTAGGATGGGTTTCAAACCCATCCTACAGACGGTATCCACGGCCTCGCGTGCCGGATAGGATGGATCCCGCAACTCCATCCTGCACGGGGGCCCGATCCATGTCCGGCATGAAAACGGTCGAAACAGACGCCGATCCGCGCGCCTTTCTGGCCACAGTCCAGAACGCCGGTCGGCGCCAGGACGCGACCGCTGTGATGGAGATGATGGCCCGCATCACCTCCCTGCCGCCGCGCATGTGGGGCGCCAGCATCATCGGCTTCGGATCCTACAGCTACAGCCGCCGTGACGGATCCCGCCATCGGTTCTTTCGCACCGGTCTGTCGCCGCGCAAACAGAACCTGGCCGTCTACATCATGCCGGGACTGAAACGCTATCCGGACATCCTGACCCGCCTCGGCCCTCACAAACACTCGGTCTCGTGCCTCTATCTCGGCCGTCTGACCCGCATCGATGCCGCAGCGCTCGAGGATCTGGTGCGCGCCTCGCTGGACGACATGGCCCGGATGTTCCCCGACTGACCGGCCGCCCGTGGGCCCCGTTGGCTTATGGGCCCAGATCCTTTTCCATGTGCACCCGATCCCCCTCGCGGGCGCTCACCGTCCATCCGAGATGGCGATAGAGCGAAACATTCTCCGGCATGTCCCTGTGCGTGGTCAGCACCATCCGCACGCGCCCTGCCGACCGACCCGCGGCCTCGGCCCGCGC
>CAYWND010000509.1:0-2607 GCA_964459085.1 uncultured Oceanibium sp.
CCCCCTCGCGGGCACTCACCGTCCATCCGAGATGGCGATAAAGCGAAACATTCTCCGGCATGTCCCTGTGCGTGGTCAGCACCATCCGCACGTGCCCGGCCGAACGACACGCGGCCTCGGCCCGTGCGATAAGCTCACCACCGATGCCCTGACCGGCAGCACCGGGATCAACCGCGACGTTGACCAGCTTGCCTTGACCGAGATCCGCGATAACCCCGCCGACGATCCGGCCCTGCTGCACAGCCACACAACTCCAATGCCGCGCAATATCGTCATCGACACCGGCTGCCACGTCCGGCAGCCCTGCAATCCGGGCACGCGCCTCGGCATAGGCCGCCGCGATACAGGCCGTCAGCGCCGCCGCATCCCCCGCCTCGGCCGGGCGATAGATCACCGCGGGCCCTGGTGCGGCCATCACGCCTGCTCGATCATCTCGTTCACGCGGCCGACGACCTCGACCATCTGCTCGCGATCCAACTCGAACGCCTTGGCCAGCAGTTTCAGGAATTTCTGTTCCGCCTTGGACGGCGCATCATCGGCCGAAACCACCATGACCGCCGATCCCATCAGATCCATACGATCCTCGGCATCCATCCCGCGCACCAGCCGCGCCAGATCCTTGCGGGTGGTCGGCGGGGTGATGTAGTTCACGATGTCAAAGATCGTCTCTTCCCGAAGCGCGTCGGGCGACAGCATGTTGATCACATCCTGGATCACCATGAACTTGCCTTCCGTGACCGGCCCATCGACCTGTGCCGCGGCGATCATCACCTTGGCCGCCACCTTGGCCATGGTGTCGCCCTGACCCAGGTACTGATCCGGCGGAACAAAATCCTCGGGCAGCTTTTCGCGCTGATACTCGACCTTATCGGCCTCTTTCCGGGTGATCCGGGCGATGGCCGCAATCAGCAGAACGCCCAGTCCTCCCAGTCCCCAAAAGCCCTGGATGATCCCCTCGATCGTCAGAGGGGGCGTATTGGGCGTGCTGCGCGGGATCTGCCCACGGGTGCGTGCGACACCCAACTCTCCGGGCGTTGTCTCGTAGTAGATCGAATTCTCGCACCGCTGCGGCGCCAATACATAGTCCCGGCGGGTCCAGATCGGCACCATGCCGAACAGCTTGTTGGTGATCGAACGCACGCAAAGGCTCAGCCGCTCGGATGTTTCGCTGTCGATGCTGGTGCTGGCGGCAAAGCTCAGCGTTTCCTCTTCGACCATCGCGGCCCGTTTGGCCTGTGCGTCCCGAGGGATCGCCATCATCACCGCCAAAAGGCCCAGCAGTATCGCCGTCCTCATGTTGTGCCCCGCAATGCTTGCGCCCCCGCCGGATCAACCTGAGGCGGTGCGCGGGACAAGTAAACCCGGCCCGACCGCTAATCGCCAGGGTGATGTAGCGCCGCGACACCGCGTTTTCGCCTTGCACTTTCCGCCCGCCGTGCCTATATCCGCACACAACAGCGGTTCGCCGGTCTCCACCCCCGGCAGCCACCGGAAAATCGCACGGGCCGCTGGCCCGTTTTTTTGTGCCTGAAAGACTGATGACCGACCTGGTTGCCAAAGCATCGATGGATCGCCGCCTGGCCGAGATCGTGACCCCAACGATCGAGGGAATGGGGTATGAACTTGTGCGCCTGCGCTTCATGGGTGGCAAGAAACCGACCCTGCAGATCATGGCCGACACACCCGATGGCGGGATCGAGGTTGACGATTGCGCCGCCATTTCCCGCGCGGTCAGCGCGCTTCTGGATGTCGAGGATCCGATCGAGGGCGAATACAGCCTCGAGGTCGGCAGCCCCGGCATCGACCGCCCACTGACCCGGCTCAAGGATTTCGAACGCTGGGCCGGGTTTGACGCCAAGCTGCAGACATCCGAACTGATCTCGGGCCGCAAAAAGTTCAAGGGTCGCCTGTCCGGTGTCGAAGACGACGAGATCCTGATCGAGATCTCCGAAGGCACCATCGGCCTGCAATTCGACTGGCTGACAGATGCCAAGCTGGTCCTGACCGACGACCTGATTGCCGAAAGCCTCAAGGGCCGCAAGGCCTTTGACCCCGACCAATTCGACCAGATCGAAGAACTGAAAGAGGACGCGACATGAGTGTAACCTCCGCCAACCGCCTGGAGCTGTTGCAGATCGCCGATGCCGTTGCACGCGAAAAGCTGATCGACCCGGCCCTGGTGATCGAAGCCATGGAAGAGAGCATGGCCAAGGCCGCGCGGTCGCGCTATGGCGCGGAATACGACATCCGCGCCAAGATTGATGCCAAGACCGGCGATCTGACCATGTGGCGGGTGCGCACCGTGGTCGAAGAGGTCGAGAACTCGTTCACCGAGCTTCTGCCCGAAGACGCCAAGGAGTTCCTCGACGACCCCAAGCTGGGGGACGAGATCATTGACGAACTGCCGCCCCTGGAGATGGGCCGGATCGCCGCCCAATCGGCCAAACAGGTCATCATGCAGAAGGTCCGCGAGGCCGAGCGCGAGCGCCAGTACGAGGAATTCAAGGACCGCGCGGGCGAGATCATCAACGGCGTTGTCAAGCGGACGGAATACGGCAACGTCATCGTCGATGTCGGCCGGGGCGAGGCCGTGCTGCGCCGCGACCA
>CAYWND010000510.1:0-2604 GCA_964459085.1 uncultured Oceanibium sp.
TTCTTCGCAGACCGCCTCAAGGTCCACCTGCGCGCCGAGGGCATCCGGCATGATGTCATCGACGCCTGTTTCCAGCTTGGCGGGCAGGATGATCTGGTTCTGCTGGTCAACCGGGTGCGGGCACTGCAGGCCTTTCTGGAGACCGAGGACGGGGCGAACCTGCTGACCGGGTACAAGCGGGCGAACAACATCCTGAATGCCGAGGAAAAGAAGGACGGAGTCGAGTACTCGATGGACCCCGACCCGAAGTTTGCCGAGGACGCGGCGGAGGTGGCGCTGTTCACCGCCCTCGACACCGCCGAGGCCGCAATCGCGCCCGCGCTGGAGGCCGAGGACTTTGCCACCGCGATGAGTGCGATGGCCAGCCTGCGCACCCCCATCGACCGGTTCTTTGACGACGTGACGGTCAACGCCGACAACCAGATCGTGCGGCGCAACCGCCTGTGCCTGCTGAACCGCATCCGGGCCGTGATGAACTGCGTCGCGATCTTTGCCGCCATCGAAGGCTGATCTGCCCCCAAGCGGGTGATTGCGCTGCGCGGCTTTCCCGCTATGCTGCAGTGCAAACGACCGTGGAAACGAGCCTTGACAGTCACCTGCGTCACGCCGTTAGAGCAAGCTGCCGGGCAACCGGACCGGTTTGGTGCGCGTGCAGCACGGCTGGGCCAGATGATCGCGCTGGGCCTGCCGGTCCCGCCGGGTTTCGTGCTGGAAGGGTCGGGCCCGCATCTGATCGACCTCGACGCGCTGCCCCAGCAGATCGCGGCGCTGGGGCCGGTTTTGTCGCTGCGCGCCTCGGTCCCCGAAAAGCGGTTCGGAGGCCCGCAGTCGATCCTGAACCTGGGGCTTGGCGATGATCTGATCCCCGCACTGTCCGCGCGGATCGGTCAGAAAGGCGCGCTCGAGGCGTATCGGCGCGCAATCCAGTCCTACGCCGTCCGGGTCGAGGGGCTGGACCCCGAGGACTTCGAGAACCTCTACTACGATCAGACCAAGTTCGGCGACGATCTGTCGGTCAGTGATCTGGAACATCTGGTTGACACCTCGAAGGCGCTGTTCGAGGACGAGGTCGGCCGCCCCCTGCCGCAATCCCTGGGCGCGCAGTTGACGGGGGCGGTGGCGGCGATGATGCGCGAATGGAACGCGCCCTCGGCCCGGATTCTGCGTCAGGCGGCCGGTGGGGCGGATGTGCCCCTTTGCATCGTCATCCAGCAGATGGTCTTCGGCCTGGGCGATGCGGGCGGCGCGGGCATATTCCAGCCCGTCGATGGCAGCAGTGGCAAGCGGGTCGCAACCGGCCGCTATCTGCCACAGGCGCAGGGGGCGGATGCGCGAAAAGGTCTGCGGACCCCGCATATGATCACACAGGTCGAACGCGAGGCGGCGGGTCAGACGCGCCCCTCGCTGCAGGAACTGCACCCCGAGATGTTCTCGGAGCTGAACGCGCTGTCCGAGAAGGTCGAGTTGGGGCTTGGTGATGTCTTCGAGCTGCCGTTCACCCATGATGGTGCCACGCTCTATCTGATGGAGGCCGAGCCGGTCAGTCGATCCTCGCGCGCGTCCGTCCAGATCGCTGTGGATCTGGTCGAACGTGGGGCAATCAGCCGCCAGATGGCGATCCTGCGGGTCGAGCCGCGCGACCTGATCGAAACCCTGCACCCGCAAATCGATCCCAACGCCACCCGCGACACGTTTGGCACTGGCCTGGCCGCCAGCCCCGGGGCCGCGACCGGGCAGATCCACTTTTCCGCCGAGACCGCAATGGCGGCGCATTCCCAGGGCGCGGATGTGATCCTGGTGCGGCCCGAAACCAGCCCAGAGGATATTCGCGGCATGCATTCGGCGGTAGGCGTCTTGACGGTACGTGGTGGCATGACCAGTCATGCCGCCGTGATTGCCCGTGGGCTGGGACTGCCCTGCGTGGTCGGTGCCAGCGACCTGGTGTTGAACCTGCGGCGCAAGGAATTGAAGGCCGCCGATGGCCGCATCTTTCGCCAGGGCGATACGATCACGGTGGACGGCACCGGCGGCCAGGCCCTGGTCGGCGCACCCGAGATGTTGCCCGTTCTGCCCTCGGGTGCGTTCGACAAGCTGATGGCCTGGGCTGACGAGCGGCGCGACATCGGCGTGCGCGCGAACGCCGACACGCCTGCCGATGCCCAGATGGCGCGCCGGTTCAAGGTCGATGGCATTGGTCTTTGCCGGACCGAGCACATGTTCTTTGACGCAGACCGTATTCCGGTTGTGCGCGCGATGATCCTGTCCGAAAGCGAAGACGGTCGTCGCCGCGCGCTCGACAAGCTGCTGCCGATGCAGCGTTCGGACTTTGTCGAGATTTTCACCATTATGGGCGAGCTTCCGGCGAATATCCGCCTGCTCGATCCACCGCTTCATGAATTCCTGCCGCACACCGACGAAGATATGGCAGAAGTCGCGCGCACATCAGACCTCGATCTGGATATGCTCAAGCGCCGTGCGGGGGAGCTGCATGAGAGCAACCCAATGCTCGGTCACCGCGGGTGCCGGCTCGGGATTACTTATCCTGAAATCTATGAGATGCAGGCACGCGCCATTTTTGAGGCCGCTGTAGAGGTTGCAAAAACA
>CAYWND010000511.1:0-2604 GCA_964459085.1 uncultured Oceanibium sp.
CGTTCTCGCAGTAAATGCCATGGCACGATGTTGGCGTGAGGCTCCATCACGCTCAGCACGATTTCGTCGCCCGGCTCGAACCGTGGCATGGCCCAGCCATAGGCAACCAGGTTCAACCCCTCGGTCGAGCCGGTAGTGAAGATGATCTCGTCCTCGTGCGCGGCGCCCAGAAACGTCTGGATCTTGCCCCGCACGGCCTCGTAATTGTCCGTCGCCAGGTTCGACAGGTAATGCAGCCCACGATGCACGTTGGCGTATTCTTCCGAATACGCCTTGGTCACCGCATCGATCACCGCCTGCGGTTTCTGGGCCGACGCGCCGTTGTCCAGATAGACCAGCGGCTTGCCGTTGACTTCGCGCGACAGGATCGGGAAATCCCGCCGGACCTTTTCGACATCATACATCTGGATCAGCTCATCTCTGGGACGCTTACCCCGGCCATGCTCAGGACAATGCCCGCCACAAACAGGATGACGAAGAACGAGACGATAATCCCGCCCATCACTTTCAGTACACTTGAAAACCCATGTAGTTCGGCCACAAATGCACTCAAGGCCCAGAAGAACCATCCCAGCACGAACAGATTGGCCAGCGCCGACAAAAGGGGCGAAATCAGCAGCAACACCAGTTGCGCGATCTGCAGCCCCAACAGTGCGACCTGCAGCCACGCCATCAGCTTCATCGATCCCGTCAATGTGCCGGACCCGCCGAACCAGCCGCCCACAATCACGGCCAGCCAGACGATCACCATCACGATCGCGATCTCGAACATCGCCACGGTCAGCGGCTGGAAGGCCAGGAACGCCATGGGCGCATCTGCCGGCAATGGCAGCATCACCTGTACCAGCGCGCCCAAAATGGATTTGCCGCAGATCGCGGCCACCGCCACCATCAGGGCGGTGCGAAAGTCCACGTCAAGACCAAGCACGCGACGGGCGGCGGCGCGTGGCAGTGTCAGGCTTTCGATGAACAGTTGCCGCAGGGGCACTGCTTGCATGGTCAGATGATCCCGTTTGCCCTCAGATACATCGCGCCGACGAGCCCGCCAAGCGCGATTACGGACATGACCATAAAGCTGATCGAGTTGCGTTTAAACCCGTTGGATTCCGCAATACCCTGGGAAATGAACCAGATGAACGGCACCAGGCTGATCCAATAGGGCGGCAGCGCGATCCATTCCTCGCGCAGGACGGGAAAGATCGGCTCCAGCCAGGACATCATGACCGTGACCAGCGCCATCAGGAACCCGAACGGTGCCGCGACCAGCGCGCCCCAGAAGACGCCGACCCGGACTGCCTTCCACGAGCCATTTCCGCCGAAGGTCTTGGCCGACAGCCAGACGACCAGCGAAAAGGCATACATGCAGGCGGTGCGGAAAAACAACGCCGCGATCAGCCACAGCCCGATCTCCAGCGGGACCCGCTCGGCCACGCCGCTGACGGGGGCGACGACGGTTTTCAGCGACCAGGACAGGAAAAAGATCAGGTCCGAGAACAGGACCCAGAACAACAGGCGATGTTCCGAAGGGTTTTCCTCGATCAGGCGGCGGGTCGAGGCCCGCATGTCGCGCCAGGCATCCAGGATGCGCGCGCCCATGCCGTTCCGTTTGTCCTGGTACACCCCCAGGCCGGCATATTCCTGCGTTTCCACAGTCGCCTGATCTGTCATTGTCCCAACTCTCCTAAGCCCGAAACGGCCAGGCACCTGGCGCGTGGGGCTTACCACACCTTGCTATCGCTCAAACGCTAAGATCGGGTACAATTGGGACGCAAATACGGCCAACACGGGCGACAGTATCCGTCAATTCGGCGCAAAACTCAATAAAATTGCCAGAAGGATGCCGATCAAACATATGATAAATATGAAAATTTGAATTCTTGTTGTTCGCGGGGTCACACCGGCCAGGCAACTGGACCAGATCCAAAGAAACGCCACAGTCGTGATCCACTGGATGCCGGTCAACGCCGCGCCGGTCGGCAGGAATGCGGTTGCCAGGCCGTTGACCACCAGCAGCGGACTGGCCACCAGCAGCGCCCAGAACAGTGCCAGTCGCGCGTCGCGCCAGGCCACCGGCCGGGCAAACGCGCGGGTCGCCAGACCCGACAGAGCCGCCAATGTATAGAACAGCAATGGTGCGACGAAGATGGCCGCGAACAGGCGGCCGCCGATCACCGCGGACATCGGCGCGTCGACGCCCAGTGTGGCCGCCTGACGGGCCGCGCCGGGCAGGCCGGTCACGAACCCGATGAACGCGGCGGCAAAGGCAAAGACCAACAGTTGGCTCTCGCCGATACCACGGCCTGCCATGTCGCGGATCGAGGCATCAAAGCCCCCGCGCCAGGCCGCCGCCACATCCCCGATCAGACCGCGTCGGGGATGGGTTGAAAAACCCATCCTACGAAACCCCGGCGCAGGTAGGATGGGTGTATTCACCCATCGCCCGCCCGCAACAGCAGGCCGCGATCATTCCGCGGCTTTGCGATGGCGCGACAGCCACCCCGCCAGCCGATACCAGGATGTCCTCGTCGCGCAGCAGGATGCGGTGGATGGCATCGAGCACGAATGAGGTCGTGTCGTAGCTCAGGGCTTCGACATCGTGGACGA
>CAYWND010000512.1:0-2602 GCA_964459085.1 uncultured Oceanibium sp.
GACGTGTTCTACGAAGAACAGGACCAGGGCGATTCTGCCGGGCGGTTCCGGCGGACCCTATCGCTGGCCCTGAAATGGGGTGCGGCGGCGATATCGCTTGGCCTGGTGGCCGCGATCATCCTGTGGTCGTACCAGTTGGGCGTGCGCGATGCGCGCGAGATCCCGGTCATCAAGGCGCTGGAGAAACCGGCCCGGATCCGGCCTGCCGATCCCGGGGGCACGACCGTTGCGCATCAGGGCTTGGAAGTGAACGAGATCCTGGCCGGAAACGCGGCAAGCGCCCCGGGCGAGGCGACCCTTGCGCCCGAGCCACTGGGGACGGTTGAAAGCGACGCGCCAGCCAGCGCGGACGGCGGCGATGCAGCGGCCGACGCCGGTGAGGTCACTCTCGAAGATCTCTTGAAACAGGCGTTGGAGGACCGGATCGAGCGCGGCATCGCGGCGGTCGCCGCCCGACCGCGCGCGCGTCCGACACCCGACACCGATGACGTAGCGCTGCTTGGCAACCAGGCCCCCGAGGGCGAGATCGCGCCGGGGACACGGCTGGTCCAGCTTGGCGCTTATGACAGCGAGAGCGCTGCGATCGATCAATGGGACCGCCTGCTCGAGGCGCATGGCGATCTGTTGGGCACCAAACGACGCTATATCCAAGAGGCCGAATCGAACGGCAGAACGTTCTTTCGGTTGCGTGTCACCGGCTTTGGCACCGGGCTGGATCAGTCGGTCCTGTGTGAGGCGCTGCGAGCCCGCCAGGTGCCGTGCATTCCGGTGACGGTCCGGTGACCGGGCGGGCGCAATCCCCGGCCCGTGCCGCGATTTTTGGCGTCAGTGGCCAGGCGTTGTCGCGCACCGAACACACGTTTTTCCGCGATGCGGATCCCTGGGGCTTTATCCTGTTTCTGCGCAATATCGAGTCGCCGGAACAGGTACGGCGGCTGGTCGGCCAACTGCGCGAGAGCGTCGGGCGCGACGCACCTATCCTGATCGACCAGGAAGGCGGGCGCGTGTCACGCCTGCTGCCACCGACATGGTCGCGCTGGGACAATGCGCGCGAATTTGTCGGGCACTTTCCGACCGCCCTTCAGGCTGACGCGATGACCCTGCGCTATCACATTATCGCGCTGGAGCTCGCGGACCTGGGCATCGACGTCAACTGCGCCCCGATGGTCGATGTTGCCCGCACCGACACGCATCCAATGATCGCCGAACGGTGTTATGGCACCGATGCGGCCTCCGTGGCCGAGTTGGGCCGGGCCGTGGCCCTGGGTCTGGAACGGGGCGGAGTGCTGCCCGTGCTCAAGCACATTCCCGGCCACGGGCGGACCGCGCTGGACAGTCACGACGTGCTGCCGCGCATCGACACCCCGCTGGAGGTGCTGGAGGCCGAGGATTTCGGCCCGTTCGCGGCCCTTTCGGATCTGCCGATCGCCATGACAGCGCACATCGTCTATCAGGCGCTGGATCCGGACCAGCCCGTCACGCTGTCTGCGGCCGCAGTTGCGCAGATCCGAACCCGCCTGGGATTTCAGGGCCTGCTGCTGACCGACGATCTCAGCATGCATGCCCTGGACGGGCCGATGCGCGCCCGGGTGTCTGGCGCCGTCGCGGCAGGTTGCGACGTGATGCTTCACTGCAATGGCGATTTTGCCGAGATGCTGGCGGTGGCGGATGCCGCGCCGAGGTTGAGCGGCGAAAGCCAACGGCGCGCAGATGCCGCGCTGGCCCGCTGTCCCGAACGGCGTCCGGACAGCCTGACAGACCTGAAACGCAAGATGCAGGAGCTTTTGACGGAGGTGCGCCTTGCCTGACGATCATCTGCAACCATCCGACCTGACCACCAGCGCCGAAGGCGCGCGCGCCTCCGAGGCGCTTTTGGTGGATGTGGACGGGTACGAGGGACCGCTGGATCTGCTTCTGACCCTGGCCCGCACACAGAAGGTCGATCTGCGGCGCATTTCGGTCCTGGCGCTGGCCGAGCAATATCTGGTCTTTGTCGAACAGGCAAAGCGCCTCAGGATCGAGCTTGCGGCCGACTATCTGGTCATGGCCGCCTGGCTTGCGTTCCTCAAATCGCGCCTGCTGCTGCCCCCCGACCCCGAGGAAGAGGGGCCAAGTGGCGAAGAACTGGCGGCCCATCTGGCGTTCCAACTGGAACGGCTCGAGGCGATGCGCCGTGTGGCCGCGCAACTGATGGGCCGGGACCAGTTGGGTCGCGACTTCTTTGGCCGGGGCGAGCCGCAGGGCGTGGCCCATGTGCGCAAGGTCGAATACCAGGCGAGTGTGCTGGACCTGATGCAGGCCTATGCGCGGGTCAAAACGCGCGAGGACTTTCAGCCGCTGCACATGCGGCGCGGGCCGGTCTATACGATGGAGCAGGCCCTGGGGCGGCTGCGCGGGTTGATCGGCTATGCCGGTGATTGGGGCGAGCTGTCCAGTTTCCTGCCCGAGGGGTGGGAAGTTGACCCGCAAAAGCGCCGCTCGGCGGTGGCGTCGACCTTTGCCGCGGCGCTGGAGTTGGTCAAGGAAGGCAAGGCCGAAATCCGTCAGGATCAGAGTTTCGCGCCGCTGCATCTGCGCGCAAGGGGGGATACCGCATGAACAA
>CAYWND010000513.1:0-2587 GCA_964459085.1 uncultured Oceanibium sp.
CATAAGCACCCATATTGGATCGATCGAGGTCGGCAAACGCGCCGATTTGTGCCTGTGGAATCCTGCCTTCTTTGGCGTGAAGCCCGAGATGGTGCTGGTTGGCGGCACGATTGCCTGCGCGCAGATGGGTGATCCCAATGCCTCGATCCCGACGCCACAGCCGGTCTACACCAGACCGATGTTCGGCGCGTTCGGGCGCAGCCAAGAGGCCTCGTCCGTGACGTTTGTGTCCGCCGCGGCTCAGGCCGACGGGCTGGGGGCTGCGCTGGGCCTGCGCAAAGACACATTGGCGGTGGAAAATACCCGTGGCGGCATTGGCAAGTCGGCCATGAAGCTGAACGATGCCACCCCCGAGATTGAGGTTGATCCCGAAACCTACGAGGTGCGGGCCAATGGCGAATTGTTGACCTGCGAACCGGCCGAGGTGCTGCCAATGGCGCAGCGCTACTTCATGTTCTAGCCGACGTGCGTGTGGCGAGGGTTTGGGTCTATGCGCCCCATGCATGGCGGGATTGAAAGGTATGCAATTGTATACAGAAGTGACCGAGGTTAAGTTCATGGCCAGAACAAAGATGGAGTTTGGCCATGCGTATGATTGCTTCAGCCTTCAAAGCAGCGTTTGCGGCGCAACGGGCAAACCTGGAGATCCGCGAGTTGATGGATCTGTCGGACGCGGCCCTGGCCCGGCGCGGGATCTCGCGGCAGGATGTGGTGAAATCGGTGGCCTCGGGCCGCTGGATCGCCTGAGCGCTCGCGGAACACTCGGTCGGCGCAATAGCGGGGTGGGCCGATGATCCGGGCCACCCTGGTCGTGGACACCGTCGACGAGGCGGTGGACGAGGTTGTGCTGGACTACGATGATCGGTTCCGGCGACGCCTTGCGATGACGGGCCGGGGTGGTCTGGAGTTCCTGCTGGACCTGGCCTCGGCCACCGACATTAGGGACGGACAGGGCCTGTTACTTGAAGATGGGCGCGTCGTTGCAGTACGCGCCGCTGACGAAGACCTGATGGTCGCGAAATCCGCCGATCCCCATCATCTGGTTCGCACAGCCTGGCATGTGGGAAACCGGCATCTGCCCTGCCAGATCCTGCCGGACCGTCTGATCCTGCGATGGGACCACGTAATCGCTGAAATGCTGGATGGGCTGGGATGCTCGGTCAGTCGCACCACAGGGCCGTTCCCGCCCGAGGGCGGCGCCGACGGGCACGGGCGGACGCATGACCACCATCATGGACACACCCATGACTGACCATCAGCACCATCTGCTTTTGACGTTGTTCTCGCCCGCGTTTCCGGTGGGCAGTTTCGCATATTCGCACGGGCTGGAGCGCGCCGTGGCGACCGGCGAGGTCGAGGACGCGGCGGATCTGGAGGCCTGGCTGAGGGATGTCCTGCGGTTCGGGGCGGGCCGGACGGACGCGATCCTTGTGGCGCTGGCCCATGGTGGCGCGGATGTGGCGGAGTTGGCGGAATCCCTGGCTACCTCGCGCGAGCGGCATCTGGAGACGATGGCACAGGGCAGGGCCTTTGCGCAGGCTGCGTCTCAGGCATTGGGCGTATCTGCGAACCCTGCGGCCTATCCGGTTGTGGTTGGACGGGTCACGGCGGATCTGGGCCTGCCACTGGCGCCGGTCCTGTCGGCGTATCTGCACGCGTTTACGTCGAATATTGTCTCTGCCGGTGTCCGATTTGTTCCGCTCGGCCAGGCCGCGGGGCAACGGGTGCTGGCGGCGCTGTTCAAAGACATGGACGCGGTCGCGCAAGAGGCCGCAAACGCGGGCCCCGATGATATCGGCAGCATCTCGGTTTTGTCCGATATCGCGGCGATCGAGCATGAAACCATGGATGTGAGGATCTTTCGCACATGACCAGCAGCGGGCCCCTACGGGTTGGCATCGGCGGCCCTGTCGGCGCGGGCAAAACGACCTTGACCGATCGCTTGTGCAAGGCGATGCGCGACGACTATTCAGTCGCGGTCATCACCAACGACATCTACACGCGCGAGGATGCCGAGGCGTTGATGCGGTCCCAGGCCCTGCCGCTGGAACGCATCCGCGGGGTCGAGACGGGGGGGTGCCCGCATACCGCGATCCGCGAGGATGCCTCGATCAACCTTGCTGCCGTGGCCGAGTTGACCGAAGCCTTTCCAGATCTCGATGTCGTGTTCATCGAATCCGGCGGCGACAATCTGGCCGCCACCTTCAGCCCGGAACTGGCAGACCTGACGGTTTACATGATCGATGTGGCCATGGGCGAAGAGATCCCGCGCAAGGGCGGTCCGGGGATCACGCGGTCCGACCTGCTGGTCGTCAACAAGACCGACCTGGCCCCGCATGTCGAGGTCTCGACCGACGTGATGGCCCGCGATGCAGCGGCGCAACGTGGCAAGCGGCCGGTGGTCTTTGCCGCGCTCAAGCGCGGCGAAGGGGTTGGCGATATTGTGGACTTTCTGGTGCGCGCGGGCGGCCTGCGCTAGGCGGGCGCTGCGGCGATCACTTCGATCTCGACCTTGAATTCGGGCCGGGCAAAGCCTGAGACGATCATCAGGGTCGACGCGCGCGGATCAATCTGTCCCAGATAGCGG
>CAYWND010000514.1:0-1754 GCA_964459085.1 uncultured Oceanibium sp.
GGCAGACCCATCTCGCGGCTCATGGCCACGTTGGCGTCACTTTCGTGATTCAGGTAGCGCGCGTTGGCGTTGACCAGTCGCGAGGCGGCATCGGTGCGGTGATCGGAGACGAAGCACATCATCGCGTGGACGTCGTTGAAAGCATAAAGCGTGTCCTGGACCGTGGGCTCCCAACGATCGGCAAGCTCCGCCCAGCGTTCACCGGTCTCAACGCCAAGCAACTTCAATCGCCACAGCAGCGCCGACGCGTCCAACTCCTCATACTTGTCACCCTCATGGGCATTGCTGCGCAGGTGATTGTCGTAAATGTCGAGCACGCGCTCATGTTCGCCGAGGTCGAGATGAAAGAGCGACGTGTGCCACCACAGATGATTTGCGAAATTGGATGTTCCCCAAAACTTGACCTGCTCGGCCATGAAACGAATACCGCCCTGCTGACGGCCCTTCATTTCCATTACGTGGCCAACAGCGTGCACGGCGTAGGGATTGTCCGGCCGCATCGCCAGTGCCTGACGTCCCATTTCTTCTGCCTGCGCGAAGTCGCGGTTCTCTTCGAGGCCAAACGAGTAAAAGCCGAGCACGAACTCGAAGCCTGGGATGCTCTCGTCCCAGAGATTGAAAACACGCGCCACGACATCGCGCTGGCCGAAAACATCGCCCAGCAGCACGTCGGTGAGATGGATCAGCTCAAGTGCCAAAAGATCGCGCGGGTAGCGCGTGAGCACTTCTTCCCAGCACTGCACGGCCCCGTAGAAGTCGCCGTGGATCCAACACTGAACAGCAGCCAGATGCCCGCGCTCACGATCGTTTGCCTGCCCGGACAGTTCTTCCGCGCGGCGCACCGACGCGACCATCTCGTCGTAAATCCGCGTCTCCATGGCCTGCGTCAGCCAAGCGGCCTTGAACAAGTGGCCCATCACAAAGTCCGGATGCGCGTCCAACACCGCATCGATTTCCGCAATGGCATCGCCTCTGAACGCGAGTGTGCACTCCAGCGCCCGCTCGAAGCCGTCGATCGCCGTCGCGTCGCAGTAGGACACCGGCACGCCCCGGCAATCCGTTGCGCCAGTTGAACGCATTTGATCGGTGGCGAGAACCATCACGTGCACCCCTCGGTGAATAGCAGGCCGCAAGACAGCCATAGGGATGCACCTGTCGACACCCTTGTCATCTTACGATCGTTCAATTGCCGTTGAACAACTGACTAAAATACTCAATGCTGAAATAACATCCGTACGACGATATTGGTGCCTCGCGGCTATCGATGGACACCCTTTTGCACAAACCGCGATCACGGTAGGCGGCACACGCAAAAACACGATCAAAACTTGCCGGCAGCATTAACAGCCAACCCATCAATCGTGCCGCCGCAGAACTCTACGGCCTTCGAACAGGCATTTGCCGGCCGGACGCGATCGTCGCTCCAGGTTGCAAACGACCCGCTCCGGCAAGGTCACCCGACGATCGCCAATTCGACTGCGACCGGCAACCGCCGGGCCGGATTCGGCTTACTTGCAGGCCCTTTGCGTCGCCGTGCAGGTTGACAGCACGAACTCATACTTGCATTTGACGCCGACTTTTCCCTTGCCTTTCAGGCCTTTCGAGCTGAGCGAACTGGCCAAAGACCACTTCGCGACTTGCGTTGCCACGGGCGTCGTCAGCATCGTCGCTTGCGCGCTCGCTCTTACACATTTTGCGGCATACGCCGGGGTCGTTACGGCTCTGGCTCTCAGCGAAGAGTTCGGGGGCGTCCG
>CAYWND010000514.1:1764-2584 GCA_964459085.1 uncultured Oceanibium sp.
GGGGTCGTTACCGCACCATAACTTGCTGCAACAACACCAACCACGAGAACAGATGCGATTCTCATACTACGTACCTCCATCGGGCAGCCATCTCTGCCCACCCAGATAAGGCCACAAACAACTACTGAACGGTAGTTGTGCACCCGTTTTTGCACATCGATAGTGGCCGCCTGGCCGTATATATTGAGACGATATCTGAACCCTGCAGCGTCTCCGCCACACATCCTCCGCAGACCCCGCAATTCCCGCATCCGACAACCGGCTGCGGTTGCCGCTTGTCACCCGCCGGCCGGGCCAAATCCAGTGATGTGACAAATCCTCATCCGCTTGCAAGCAGGCGGCTAACAGCAAAGAAACCGCTTGCATTTGCGCAAATAGGTCAGGTATCCTGTCCTTTGTCGATGGGATATGTTTCCGGCGCCGAGTTCACACAGGTCAGACCACGTCGTGGTCGTGGCATAAAGTGATGCGCCATAGTATAACCCTCTAGGGCAGTTCGCCCGACACCATGACCTTAGCCACGTGGATGCGATCCACGCGGACCGGTTCCGAACCGTACGCTGTACGACAGGGCAGGGAACGCGGATGGCATGGTGCGCACACGCCAGAAGACCGCTTCGGTCAGACGGCGCGCTTGCGTGACGAAAGGGGAGGCGATCGGCGCGATCGCCACATTCCTTGCTTCACGAACACTTTGATTCCGCAAGGCTTTCCTGAGCCTTCTGGAGAGCGAAAGACTGGCAGTGACGAGGCAGCCTACGATGACTGATGCGCGAAATTTTTCTACGCCGCATTCCTCCTCGAACCCGCTGACCGCCAT
>CAYWND010000515.1:0-2581 GCA_964459085.1 uncultured Oceanibium sp.
ACCCGGCACATGGCCCGGACGCCGAACTCTGCGCGATGCGCCCGGATAAAGGCGTACTTCATTGGGACCCTCGCGCGAAGTACGCGCTCGCCATTGTGCTTGAACCAATGGCGCAAAAGGCTCGCCCTTTTTTAAGGTGTCGCGCTCCTCGGTCACGCGGGCCAGTTCCCGCTTCAGCCGACAGTTCTCGGCTTCGTGGTCCACGCCAGGCTTCGGAACCGGCTCCGCGAACATCTTCATCCATTTATGCAGAGAATGGGTGCTGACGCCCAAACGCCGCGACACCACCCGTACAGGATAGCCCCGCACCTTGATCTGATGCACCGCATCCCGCTTGAACTCATCGCTGTTATTGCTCGTCCCCCTTTCGACCTCCCCGCCTCAAAGTTGGGCGGCAAAGCGTCTACAAATCTAGGGGCACCTCATATCGTGATCTGCGTCGCCAGATCTCTGTGGTCTGCGCGCGGCGGGCGGGTCTGCCTTGGGTGATCCCTCAGTCGGTTCGTCCGCCATGACCATCTCCTGCGTCTTGGGGGTCGAATACCCGCATATCACACGCGGCAATCACCAATCGTTGCGGCATGGCATTTGCGAACAAACTGCTGCTCCGCAAAACTCCGTCTCCTGATCTAAGGCCCCCAAAGCTCCGGAACCCTCTTGGAAGTGTAGGGGCAATACCGCCGTCAGACAACGTCGCGCGCCGGCACGTCCGCCAAAGAACCCAGGACTAGGGATGTTGATCCGGAAGGCGCGAACACAAGTGACGGAGCGTGCCGTCGTGCAGATTGTAGATCACGCCATGCACCGCGACCTGATCGCCTGCGGCCCAGGCTTCGCCCAGCACCTCGGTCGCGCAGACATTGTTGACCTGCTCGACAACGTTCAGTTCGCACAAACGGTCCTGTCTGGGTTTGCCGGCGCCCAGGGCTGCAAGAACCTCGGCATGTTTGGCTTGTACTTTGCGGATATGGTCCAGCCATGGATCCATAAGCCCGTGAGAGTCGGTCGACATCGACGCCAACACCCCACCGCAGCCATAGTGGCCACAAACGATAACGTCACTGATCCCCAACGCCCCAATACCAAAATGAAGGACGGACAGGGTGTTCAGATCACCCGGCGCCACGACATTGGCGATGTTGCGATGGACAAAGACATCGCCAGGGTCCAGATCCAGCAGTTTGGTTGCAGGCACGCGGCTGTCGGCGCAACCCGTCCACAGACAGGACGGAGATTGGGACTGCGCACGACTGGTAAAATATGCCGGATCGCCCTGGACCTGACGTGCCGCCCAGCGCCGGTTGCGGGGGAAGATATCATCGAAATTCAGCAGTTTGTCCGACATGTGGTCCATGGTGTCTGGCCGCGTGGGCTGTGGCCGGAAAGACAGTCAAAGGGCGGGATGCGCCGGGGCGGCAGGCGAGAACGGGATGAAACGAGCCGCAGAACGCGGCGTCACACAACCGTCATGCGGCGAAATCAGCGCCCAATGCAAGGGGCACGTCGACCCGCCGGCCAACGCGGCGCGAATTTGCAACATGTCAGGGGTCAGGACGAAGTCATCCAGCCCAGCGTCGCCTCGGTACTGCCGTCGACGATGTATTCCGCACCCACGGGCGTCGGCCAGCCCAGCCCGGCGATGGCGGAAAAGACCGCTGTGTAGTCCAGATCGCCGTGATCAGGCGGGCCCCGATCGGGCACCGCCGCAAATTGGATATGGCCCAGGATCGGGCGCAGCGCGCGCAGACGGCCCACAACATCGCCTTCGGTGCGTGCGACGTGATAGCAGTCGAACATCAGCCTCAGGTTTGGCCGCCCAAGAGTGTGAATGATCTCGGCGGCCTGGGCAGTGTCGCGCAGGAAATAGCCCGGCACGTCATGTGGGTTCAGCGGCTCGATCAGAATGCCCAGATCCATGTCGGCCGCACGGTCGCAGGCATGGGCCAGACTGGCGGCATAGGTCCGGGTTGCGGCGGGGCCGTGGGCGATGCCCGCCATCACATGCACATGGCGCGCGCCGACAGCGGCGGCATAGTCCAGCGCCTGATCAATTGCCGCGCGGGCCTGACCCTCGCGCCCCGTCAGCGCGGCCAGCCCGAACTCGCCCGCCTTCGGATCGCCCCGCACAGTGTTCAGCCCCAGCATCGGGATCCCCGTCCGGGCCAGCGCGGTGCGCACCGCATCGGTGGGGGTGTCATAGGGCCAGTGGCATTCGACTGCGGCAAAGCCCGCGCGCGCCGCCGCCCCGATCGCATCCGGCAGTGACAGCTCGCGCCACAGAAAGCCCAGATTTGCGCTGAACCCGGGCCAGCGCGCGGCCGGATCCCCGCTCATGCCGCGCCGCCTGCGATCAGGTCCGCATAAAGTTCGCGGATGCGGTGAAAGACCGGCCCCGCCGCGCCGGCCCCGATCTGGCGCCCGTCGATCTGCACCACCGGGGTCTGGGCCCCGAAGGTTCCCGTCAGAAACGCCTCGTCCGCGCCGTAAGCCTCGACCAGCGAGAAATTCCGCTGATGGATCGGGATGCCGTCCGCCTGACACAGCTCGATCACCTTGCCCCGCGTGATACCGTTCATGCAGT
>CAYWND010000516.1:0-2581 GCA_964459085.1 uncultured Oceanibium sp.
CCTGTTCCACGATGATCGCGTAGATCACCAGGATCGCCGAGGGCGGGATCAGCGACGCCAGGGTGCCCGCCGCGGCCACCACCCCGGCCGCGAACCGTTTGTCATAGCCGATCTTCAGCATCTCGGGGATCGCGATCCGCGCAAACACGGCCGAGGTTGCAACGGACGCCCCCGAAACGGCGGCAAACCCGGCAGTGGCGAACACGGTCGATACCGCCAGCCCCCCGGGCAGCCAACCGACCCAACGTTTCGCCGCCTCGAACAGGGCCTTGGTCAGGCCTGCATAATAGGCCAGGAACCCGATCAGGATGAAGGTCGGGATCAGGCTCAGCGCCTGGCTCGACACCTTGGAATGGGGCACCTGCCCGGCTGTCTGGGCCGCCACGCCCAGCGCCCAGCCGAATTGATCGGGCGCATACCCCTTCTTGGACCAGAAGATCCAAATCAGCCCGACCAATCCGGCAATCGCCGCGGCAAAGCCTACGCGCATGCCTGCAACCACCAGGACCAACAAACCGCCCGTGACCCACAGGCCGATATCCAGCGAACTCATCGTGCGTCCCCTTCCGCACCCGAGACGCTGGCCGCCTCGTTCGCCGCAACAGTCGCCGCATCCTCGATCAGCGGCACGGCCACCGGATCGCGACGACCGCTGATGATGGCGTTCCAGTACCCCACAAGCTGCACTGCCAGCCGCAGACTGAGGACACCGAAGGCCACCGGCACGATCAGCTTGGCAGGCCACAGCGGAAGGCGGATGTCAAAACTCGAATCCCGGCTCCACATCGGGGCGTTGAAATCAAACGACCGTTGGAAGTGGGTGAAACTGCCCCAGACCAGCAGCAGCATCAGGACCAGCATCAGAAAGGTCGAGAAGAACTCGGCGACCCACAACGCCCGTCCTCGCAGCCGCCCGACCACGATGTCCATGCGGATATGCCCCCCCAGCCGCTGGCAATAGGCCACGGCCAGAAAGGCGATGATCGGCATCGCCTGCTCGATCCAGTCGACGTAACCGGGCAGCGGGCGATTGAAAAAGTTGCGCCCCCCCACCGACAGAACCGCCAGGATCATCAGGGAAAACACCGCGACACCGCCGATCAGCGCCAACCAGGTCTCTAACCGATAGAGAGCCCGGTCAATGCGACTGAGACGAGAGCCGTCTTCAAGAACAGAGGACGTGCCAGCCATGAGACATTCCAGAATGTTGGAGAGCGGGCGCGCCCAGGGTCCCAGGGCGCGCCGGGATCAGGGGCGGGCCACAACGGCCCCGCCCCTTGCGCGATCAGCTGCCGCTGCCGATGGTGCTGATGACCAGGTCATACAGCTCCTGCGCGGGCAGGCCGCGCGCGGCATTGTCGGCGATCCAGGCCTCGGCTGCCGGGCCCGCAACGGCGTCGCGGAACGCGGCCAGACTGGCGTCGTCATAGGTGATCCGCTCGATCCCCTTCTCGTCCAGCACCGGGCCCCATTTGACCATGGTGTTGTTGTTGTAGAAATCCACATAATACGCCAGCGCCTCGTCGATCGACGACATCAGCGCCTCTTTGTGGGCATCGCTGAGACCGTTCAGCGCGTCCGTATTGGCCACCACTGGGCAGTTCACGGTGCCGGGATTCAGGTTCGTGGTCCAGCACTTGGCGTTTTCCACGGTGCCAAAGGACATGTGCGCGTGCGGCGCAAAGCTGACCGCCTTGACGACGCCGCTGTCCAGCGCCTGACGCACTTCGGTCGCGGACATCGAGGTCGGTACGGCGCCAATGGCGGCCATTGCCTTGCCGATCCCGCCTGTCGCGCGAACCGCAAGCCCCTTGTAGTCATCCAGCGTCATGGGCGCGTCGCCCACACCGACGATGTTGTACTGTGGCAGGGGCGAAGGCATCAGCAGCGTCGCGTTCCAGCGCGCAAGGTCGGCTTGCGTGGCGGGGTGGTTATAGACCGCCATCGACACCTCGACCTCTTGCTCGAGGCTCGAGACCCCAAGGAACGGCAGCTCCAGCACCGTGATCGACGGGTTCTTGTCGGCGTGATAGCCGGCGCAGAACTGCGCCATTTCGAACGCCCCGATCGAGATACCATCCAGGTTCTCGCGATTCTTCGACAGACCCCCATACGAAATGTTCAGCGTGAATTCTCCGCCCGTCTTCTCGCTGACCAACTCGGCCAGCTTCTCGACATGCTCGGTGAACGCCCGCCGCTTACCCCACAGCGAAACGTTCCATTCGACCGCCAGCGCCTCGCCTGCGAAGCCGAACGTCGTCGCGGCCAGAACCGCCAAAGTCGGCAGTGATTTGGATTTCATGGTTTCCTCCCAATATGCGGGCCTTTCCGGCCCTGGACCACGTGGTTCTACCACGCTTCCAACCCCGGCGCCTTGAAGAAATGCGCCGAACGAACACGACCTCCCTGCGGAAATCCGCAGGGCCATGCACGTCTCAGATTAGGTCATCGCGCGAGATGTCAAGTTTGACCATCTTTTCATTCAGCGTGCGCCTCCCGATGCCCAGCGCCTCGGCCGCCGGGTCCATCCGCCCGTCAAACGCACGCACAGTGCGGCGGATCAGCTCGCGCTCGAAGGCGG
>CAYWND010000517.1:0-2574 GCA_964459085.1 uncultured Oceanibium sp.
AGATGCCAGGCGGTCAGCACCGCGACGATCAGTACCAGCAGGCCCATGAACGCCCGGATCTGGCTGTCCCGAAACAGTGGCTTGGCCGTTCCCGCCATGATCTGCACGTAGCGCACAAAGGGCAGGCTGGCCAAAATCATGAACACGGACGCGACGTATTCGGCGCCCCCCTTGTAGGCCGCGAACGAGGCATCCGCATTCGCAAAGCCGCCTGTCGCCACCGTGGTCATGGCATGGACCAGCGCATCCAGCAGACCCATGCCCGCCCAGCTATAGCCAATCAGGCAGGCGGCGGTCAGTGACACGTAGATCGCCGAGATCGAAATTGCAATCTCGGCCGCCCGCGGCAGGATCTTGCCCATGGTGTCAAAGGCTTCGGACCGAAAGATCTGCATGCCGCCAACACGCAATGTCGGCAGGAAAGCCATCGCAACGACGATGATCCCGATCCCGCCAAACCACTGTGTCATGCCACGCCACAGAAGCGTTCCCGCCGGCAGCGTCTCCAGTCCCGTGAACACCGTCGACCCGGTCGTGGTAAAGCCCGACATCGCCTCGAAAAACGCATCCGTATAAGTGGCATCCGGGGCCCCGATCCAATACGGTAACGCGCCGAAGACCGGCAGGACAGCCCAGGTGCCCGTGGTCAGCAGAAATGTCTGTTGCAGGGTCAGTTCGTCCCGCTGAGCCTGAGCGCAGGCCATTACCAGCACGGCACCGGTGACCATCGTGACGAACGCGCTGATCGCAAAGGTCGGGACCTGCCCCCGCCCTTGAATGGCATCGGCCAGTAGTGGCACCAGCATGGACGCACCCAGCGCGGCCACCATCAGGCCCACGACATATCCGACGGGTCGAACGTCAATCATGGGGGCAACGCTTGGTCCCCGCCCCCACCCTTGTCAAGCGCGCGCCGACCCTTGGCGCGACCGCGTTACCGAAACGCTATCGCGTTCACGCGCCCCGGTTGGTCGGGTTTCCGATGATCGACAGGAATTCTCGCCGGGTTTCGCGGTCTTCACGGAACGCGCCCAGCATGGTCGAGGTGACCATCGACACGCCGGGCTTGTGGACGCCGCGCGTCGACATGCAGTGATGCTCGCCCTCCAGCACCACCGCCACACCCTGGGGCTGCAGCACATCCATCAGGGTCTGCGCAATCTGGGCGTTCATCTTTTCCTGCACCTGCAGGCGCTTGGCAAACGCGTTCACAACACGCGCCAGTTTCGAAATGCCCACCACACGATCGGTCGGGATGTACCCCACGTGCGCCTTGCCGATGATCGGGGCCATGTGATGCTCGCAATAGCTTTCGTAGCGGATGTCGCGCAGCACGACCATCTCGTCATAGCCCTCGACCTCTTCGAAGGTACGCTGAAGCATGGCGACCGGGTCTTCATCATATCCCTTGAACCACTCCTCGTAGGCGCGCACCACGCGGCCGGGCGTGTCCAGCAGGCCTTCGCGATCCGGATCATCACCAGCCCAGCGCAGCAGCGTTCGGACGGCCGCTTCGGCCTCGGTCCTGCTGGGCTTGGGGTCCGAGATGCCGTTCTCGCGCTCGGTCTTAATCTTCGGGTCGTGGATGTTCATCGGATCGGGTCCTTATGATTGGTACGATCCCCTAGATGGTGCGTTTTGCCGATAAGCAAAGGCAAATAAACCTTACGTGACGCACTGTCACAAAGTCTGACATCCGGCCACCGCCGTGTCAGGCTGCGTCAAGCGCCTGCAGGATATCCGCCACCAGATCGTCGGGATCCTCCAACCCCACAGACAGACGGATCAAACCGGGCGTGATGCCCAGATGCGCTTTTTGCGCGTCATCCAGCCGTTGATGCGTGGTGGTCGCGGGATGGGTCGCGATGGATTTCGCATCGCCCAGATTGTTCGAGATCAGAACGATCTCCAGCGCATTGAGCACCCGAAACGCGGCCTCCTGCCCACCGGCCAGGTCGAACGCAATCACCGTTCCGCCACGCTCCATCTGGCGGTTGGCAAGGGCGTGCTGAGGATGGCTTGGCAATTCGGGATACAGGACGCGCGCCAGCTTGGGGTGCCCTTCGATGGCGGTGGCGACTTTGAGTGCGGTATCCGCCTGCGCGCGGCAGCGCAGGTCCATCGTCTCGAGTCCCTTGAGCATCACCCAGGCATTGAACGGGCTCAGCGCGCCACCCGTGTGTTTCAGATATGGCTCCAGCGTCTTGCGAATGAAATCCCGCGTACCCAGCACGACACCGCCCAGACACCGGCCCTGCCCGTCCATGTGCTTGGTGGCCGAATAGATCACCACGTCCGCGCCCAGTTCAAGGCTGCGCTGGAAGACGGGTGTTGCAAACACGTTGTCGACTACGACCAACGCCCCTTGCGCACGGGCAAGATCAGCTACCGCAGCAACATCCACCAATTCCAGTGTCGGGTTTGACAGGCTTTCCAGGAACACCAGCCGCGTGTCCGGCCGGATCGCGTCGCGCCACTGGTCAAGATCCGCGCCATCGACAAAGGTCACCTCGACGCCGTACCGCGGCAGCAGGTTTTCGACGATGAACAGGCACGACCCGAACAGCGCCCGGG
>CAYWND010000518.1:0-1574 GCA_964459085.1 uncultured Oceanibium sp.
TGAGCCTGGAGCCGGGCCATGCGGACACGGTTCTGGCCTACGACAAGGCCATGCGCGAGCGCAACCGGTTGTTGCGCGATCAGGTTGGCGATGTCTCGTGGTATGCAGGGCTCGAGGCGCAGATGGCCGATCACGGGGCGCGGATGGATCATACCCGGCGGCAGGCACTGGATCGGCTGGAGGCCGCCTGCGTCAGTGACAGCGTATTTCCGCGTGCCGCACTGGCACTGGATCCTGGTGAAGGCGGATCGTGGCAGGGAGAAGAGGATCTGGCCGCCGCCCTGGCAGAAGGGCGGCGGCGTGACATGGCCGCGGGGCGCACGCTGACCGGCCCGCATCGCGCGGATCTGACGGCGCGCTACGTTGCCAAGCGGATGGAGGCGAAATACTGTTCCACTGGAGAGCAGAAGGCGTTGCTGATTTCGGTCGTGCTGGCCAATGCGCGCGCGCTTGCCCAGGATTTCGGCGCCGCACCGATCCTGTTGCTGGACGAGGTTGCGGCGCATCTGGATGCGGACCGGCGGGCCGCGCTCTATGACGAGATCGCGGCGTTGGGGGCGCAGGCCTGGATGACCGGAACCGGGCGTGAATTGTTCGAACCGCTTGAGGGGCGCGCGCGGTTTCTGCGGGTGGATGAAACGGACGGGGTATCGGTGGTGACCGAGGAGGAGACATGAAGAACCTGGCCATGGCACTGACAGTGATCGCAGGCGCGGCAGTGGCCGCACCCATGGATCCTGTGCTGGATGCGGGCGGCAGTTGGCACGGTGTGGGGATCCAGACCGGTGAAATCCACTGGCCGCTTGAGGTGACGCTGTCTGCGGACACCTCGGCCATTCGGTACCCATCGTTCGGGTGCGAAGGGGCCTGGGTTCCACTAAACGTCACCGACCGCGGGCTGATCGCGATCGAGCGGATCGATACTGGGCTGGATATCTGTTCCAATGGCGGCGTCGTGCGGGTCAGCGTTCTGGACGAGGATCGGTTGTCCTATGTCTGGTTCGACGCGGCCGGCGAGCCGGCGGCCAAGGCTATTCTGGTGCCCGGACCGTTTCGGGAAGAGCTGTATGACGCGCTTTTGGAGATGACGGTCAGTGGTCTGGACATGGGCTTTCTCGAACGCCAGAACGCCGTCGAAGAGGCGCCCGAGCTGTGATTTTCGACCGACTGTCGAGAATTTAAGCAGATAATTCTCAAGCCCTTGATAAGGCACAGTAAAACGGCCCATCGGATTTGCCGCAAAGCGTGACATTCCGTTCGTGACCCACTAGAATTGGGGGCGTCACGAAAGGAACACCCAAGATGTCCTCAGACGAGCAGATCCTGCCGGAAAGCGGCGAGTATGGCGCGGAATCGATCAAGGTCCTGAAAGGCCTCGAGGCGGTGCGCAAGCGGCCTGGCATGTATATCGGTGACACCGATGACGGGTCGGGGTTGCACCACATGGTCTACGAGGTCGTGGACAACGGTATCGACGAGGCCTTGGCGGGCCACGCGGATACAGTCACCGTGACGATCCATGCCGATGAAAGCGTCAGTGTCAGTGACAATGGGCGCGGCATTCCCGTCGACAT
>CAYWND010000518.1:1584-2570 GCA_964459085.1 uncultured Oceanibium sp.
GAGGGCGTAAGCGCGGCCGAGGTCATCATGACACAGTTGCATGCGGGGGGTAAATTCGACAGCAATTCCTACAAGGTGTCGGGCGGCTTGCATGGGGTCGGTGTTTCGGTGGTCAACGCGCTGTCCGAATGGCTGGAGCTGCGCATCTGGCGTGACGGCAAAGAGCATGTGGCGCGGTTCGAGGGTGGCTTTACCACCAAATCGCTGGAGGTTGTGGGCGACGCGGGCGACCGGCGGGGAACGCAGGTGCGGTTTCTGGCCTCGACCGAGACGTTCTCGGATCGTGCGTATGCGTTCAAGACGCTGGAGCATCGCCTGCGCGAGCTGGCGTTCCTGAATTCCGGGGTCCGGATCACGCTGCGCGACGAGCGTCCGGCCGAGGCGCTGGAAGAAGAGATGATCTACGAAGGCGGCGTGCGGGAATTCGTCCGGTTTCTGGATCGGTCCAAGCATCCGCTGATCCCCGAGCCGATCTATGTCGAAGGTACACGTGACGACATCGGGGTCGAGGTCGCGATGTGGTGGAATGACAGCTATCACGAGACGGTGCTGCCGTTCACCAACAACATCCCCCAGCGCGATGGCGGGACCCATCTGGCGGGCTTTCGCGGGGCGCTGACCCGGACGATCAACAACTACGTGGCGACCAGCGGGATTGCGTCCAAGGCGAAGGTCAGCCTGACAGGCGATGATGCGCGCGAGGGGCTGACCTGCGTCCTGTCGGTCAAGGTGCCGGATCCGAAGTTCTCGTCCCAGACCAAGGACAAGCTGGTCTCCTCGGAGGTGCGGCCCGCGGTCGAGGGGCTGATGAACGAGAAGCTGGCCGAATGGTTCGAGGAAAATCCGTCCGAGGCCCGCAATATCGTCAGCAAGATCGTCGAGGCCGCGCAAGCACGCGAGGCGGCGCGCAAGGCGCGCGAGATGACCCGCAAATCGGCGATGTCTGTGGCGTCGCTACCCGGCAAGCTGGCCGACTGCCAGGAGAA
>CAYWND010000519.1:0-2567 GCA_964459085.1 uncultured Oceanibium sp.
GGCTCGCCCAGCCACATCAGGAACATCGTCCCGCCCACCAGCGTGATCACGCAGGACGCGCGGAAGAACCAGCCCGGATCCAGCGCCAGGCCCTGCCCTTCCAGCCCGATCGCGATGCCATAGGCCTGGAACGTGGCCAGGAACACCGTGCCATAGCGGGTGTACTGGTTGATCTTCTTGCGCCCGGCCTCGCCTTCCTTCTTCAGCTGCTCAAGCTGCGGCACCATCGCCGCCATCAGCTGAACGATGATCGAGGCCGAGATATATGGCATGATCCCAAGTGCGAAGATCGCCATCCGGCCGACCGCGCCCCCGGTGAACATGTTCAACATGCCGCCGATGCCCTGGTTGGCCTGCTCGAAGAACCGTTGCAGCTCGATCGTGTCGATGCCCGGAACCGGGATATAGGTCCCGATGCGGTAGACGATCAAAAGACCCAGCGCGAACAGAATACGCTGCTGCAGCTCCTTGGCCTTGCCGAACGCCCCCCAGCTGAGGTTGGCGGCCATTTGCTCCGCTGCTGATGCCATGAACTGGCCTCCCAAGCATGCGCCGCCACGACCGGGGGTCCGGCGACGCGAGAATGACTAAAGGCTTAAGTAGGGCGTGGGCGCGCGGCCCACAACCCCGATCCTCGGGCCTATTCCGCGGCCGCCTCGGCCGGTGCCGCAACCGTCAGGCTGCCGCCGGCCTTCTCGACCGCCTCAACGGCGGCCTTGGACGCGCCGGTGACCGTCAGGTCCAGCTTGGCGGTCAGCTCGCCCTTGGCCAGGATGCGCACGCCATCCAGCTTGCGCCGGACAAGCCCGCTTTCGACCAGCACGTCCTCGGTCACGGGCTTTTTCGCGTCGATCTTCTTGGCATCGACGAACTTCTGCAGGATGCCCAGATTGACTACGGCAAACTTCTTGCGGTTGGGCTTGTTGAAGCCGCGTTTCGGCAGCCGCTGGTACAGCGGCATCTGGCCGCCCTCGTAGGCATTGATCGCCACGCCCGAACGTGACTTCTGCCCCTTGATCCCGCGTCCGCCGGTCTTGCCCTTGCCGGACCCCGGGCCGCGGCCGATCCGCATACGTTTCTTGGTCGCACCGGGATTGTCCCGGAGATCATTCAGTCTCATATCGCTTCTCCTTTGGCCGGATACGCCCCCCGAAGCGATTGGGACGACCACGGCATGAATCCAGGCCCGAACCGGGCCACCGGAGGCGTGTATACGGGTTAGTGCCAGGATGCAAGGGATGGGTAATGGCGGCTGCGCGGACACAAGGGCCGGAGCGGCCGTTTGTCCGGATAGTAGACATATGACCAGCTTTCAGCGGTACAGGGACGCCTGAGGGCATTCTGCTAGCAGCGTCTGTTTGCGATCTACGTACGTTGCCGCTGCTGACGGCAAGCCCGCGTGAGCAGCCTTAGCCGCGCCACCCCTCCTACTCGCGTTTCAAAAATGCCGATACGGTGCGTTGTTTCTCGCCATTGCGGACGGAATTGAACTCCAGCGCCAGGCCGCCCTCGGTCAGGGTGCGGTCGTATTGCTGCATCACATAGCCGCCCACCGGATCCACGAACAGCGAATAGACCGTCAGCGTATCATCCGTCAGCTGGCCCCAGACATAAGGTTCCCCCTTCATCGGGTCCAACTGCACGTCCTTACCGAACAGGTCCTTTTTCTGCGCGGCGGCGTACAGCCCCTCGCGTGGGCCGGGTACGAAATCGATGTCATAGGATTTCACGTCCACACGGCCGTCGGGCTTGAACGTGATCGTCGCCCAGGTCACGGAAAAGCCCTTGCGGGTCTCTTCTATAACCACGCTCAGATCCCGACCGCGAACCTCGCCGTCCGACATCACCAACTCGGCCGATCCCGAGTACTTTCCGACGAACGGCTTGATCTGGGCCTGGGCGTGGCTGGCGATCAGAAACACACATGCAGCCACTGCTGCGATCAGAACACGGGCATATCCCTGGTGGCGGATCAGTGCGGGAACATTTGCCATGGCGGGTCCTCTCGAATCGTCGGCGCCCAAAACAGGTGCACCGCGACACCAGTCTAATCGCAGAAAGGATAACAGAGGACTCCCAATTCGGTGACCCTGTAGTGACGCGACACAATGCGCCCCGCATTTTGCCCGGATCCCAAACGTGCAAAGGCCCCGGGCGCTGCCCGGGGCCTTGCAGATTCTCAAAGGGACGGCGCTCAGGCCTTCTCTTCGATGATCTCGACCAGATGCGGGATCTTGGCGACCATGCCGCGCACGGCGGGCGTGTCTTCCAACTCGCGCGTCTTGTGCATCTTGTTCAGGCCCAGCCCGATCAGCGTCTGACGCTGGATGGCGGGGCGGCGGATGGGGCTGCCCACCTGCTTTACGACGATCGTTGCCATGGATCAGGCCTCCGCGGCTTCGGCTGCGGCCAGGGCGTCGTCCCGCTTGGGCAGGATGTCAGACACCTTCTTGCCGCGCCGCGCGGCGACCATGCGGGGGCTGGCCTCTTTCTGCAGCCCGTCGATGGTCGCGCGGATCATGTTATAAGGGTTCTGCGACCCCGTCGACTTGGCCACCACGTCCTGG
>CAYWND010000520.1:0-2566 GCA_964459085.1 uncultured Oceanibium sp.
CACCCCAGCGGATCGCCTCGGAACACGTATCCGCGCCCACCGGCATGATCATGAATTCCTGGATGTCGATCGGGTTGTCGGCGTGCTCGCCACCATTGATGATGTTCATCATCGGCACCGGCAGCACCCGGGCCGAAGTGCCGCCCACGTAGCGATAAAGCGGTTGACCTGTCGCCTCGGCCGCGGCCTTGGCCACCGCCAGCGAGACACCCAGGATGGCGTTCGCGCCCAGCCGCCCCTTGTTCGGGGTGCCGTCCAGCGCGGCCATGGCCCGGTCAATTTCCACCTGATCGGTTGCATCATAGCCCACAATCGCATCCGCAATCTCGCCATTCGCAGCCGCCACAGCCTGGGTCACGCCCTTGCCCTTGTAGCGGTCCCCGCCGTCGCGCAACTCGACCGCCTCGTGTGCGCCGGTCGACGCGCCCGAGGGCACTGCGGCGCGGCCAAATGCCCCGTCGTCCAGGATGACATCGACCTCGACGGTCGGATTGCCCCGGCTGTCCAGGATTTCACGGGCGGTTATGTCGATGATGGTGCTCATTTGGGCGTCTCGTGCTGACTGCGGAAGCGGGCCTTCGAAGGCTCTTTACCCAATGCCCGATAGCGGCGCAAAGGGTTTGTCCCGAATGCGGGCGGGTCCGCGAAGAACATGGTTTTTTATCCATTGGTTAGCGGGCGTTAACCCTCGGGCGCCTAGAGAGGCTGTGGCTTGCGTAAACCGTGGAAGGAGTTGTTATGGCCGGATTGAACGAAATCAAAGGCGTGGGACATGCCTATGCGCCCGATTATGTCGGCCGGGCCGGATTGTCCGAATTCGAAAGCTGGGTGGTCGAAACCGTCCACCTTAACGAAGCGCAGCAAGTCCTTGTCGTACTGGCAGTATTTGCGTTTCTTATTCTGCGCGCGGTCGTGCGCGCGATCAGCACACCGCGGGGGTGGTGACGGCTGATTACTGCGTCCTGGCCGCGTGTTACAGTCGGCCAGGGAAGCGTTGCCTCGGCGGGGACACCGCCTAGGCGGGATCGTCCCAAACCATCGAACTTGTGACAAACGCGATCTTCTGCGGAAACATTCTGTTCAGGAGTTGCGCAATCCCTGACACACTCGGGCCGCATCCGAAATTGGGGATTCGGGGGGCAAACATGGCCAAGCTTGGCGATCTCAATGCGGCGGGACATGCCTATGCGCCGGGGCATGATCCGGAAACCAGTGGCGCGATCCTGAAAGAATGGGCGTCGGGCACGCTGGCGCCCAGCGACACGCAACTGGCCGTCGCGGCCGGACTTGTCGTGGTGCTGCTGGTGGGGCGCGGCCTCTTGCGCTTTCTATCAACCCGACACCGGGGATTCTAACCCGATGCCGACTTCTCGCGTTGCTTGATCGCGGTCCAAATCGCGTCCATGTCTTCCAAGCTGGCCTCGTCCGTACTGCGGCCCTGTTCCGCCAGCGTCGCCTCGATCGCCCGAAACCGGCTTTCGAACTTGGCGTTCGTCCGCCGCAGCGCCGCCTCGGGGTCCACGTCCAGGTGCCGCGCGAGGTTGGTCACCACAAACAGCAGATCGCCCATCTCGTCCTCGACCGCATCTGGCGTCAGTTGATCCCTGGCCTCGGCCAGTTCCCCCGCTTCCTCGGCAATCTTGGCCAGAACGTCCCGCGTGTCCGTCCAGTCAAATCCCACTCGCGCGGCGCGCTTTTGCAGCTTCAGCGCCCGGCTGAGGGCAGGCAATGCCAGCGCCACGCCGTCCAGCGCCGAAGGCGTGTCCCCGGCCACCGCCGCACGTTCGGCCGCCTTGATCCGTTCCCAGTCCCGGGTCTGGTCCTCGGCGCTCTTGTCCCGCGTCTCGTCCCCGAACACATGCGGGTGGCGGGCGATCATCTTGTCCGAAATGGCCCTTGCGATGTCGTCAAAGGTGAATCGTCCCTCCTCGGCACCCATCTGCGCGTAATAGACGACCTGCAACAGCAGATCGCCCAACTCTCCTTTCAGGTCGTCCCAGGATCCGCGCGCAATCGCGTCCGCCACCTCGTAGGCCTCTTCGATCGTATAGGGCGCGATGGTCTGCCATGTCTGTTCGATGTCCCAGGGGCAGCCCGTTTCGGGGTCGCGCAGCCGCGCCATGATCCACAGCAGTCGCTCCATGCCATCACTGGCGCTGTTTGGGGCACCGTCTGGGGCATTGTCCAAGGGGGTCATCTGGCCTCCATCCGATTGCCTGTCCCGCGTCACGTGGTCGCCGCATCCCGCGCGATTCCGGGTTGCACAACACAAACCGCTGCGGTCAAGTACGACAGCACGAACAATAGGAGTTCAGATGCCTGTTCTCAATCGCGTCGCCGAATTTCATGGTGACATCACGTCATGGCGACGGCATCTGCACGCCAATCCTGAACTCGGGTACGAAACTCACCAGACCTCGGCCTTTGTGGCCGCCCGGCTGCGCGAATTTGGCGTGGACGAGGTGATCGAGGGCGTCGGCCAGACCGGTGTCGTGGGGATCATCCGGGGGCGGGGCGACGGCCCGGTGATCGGTCTGCGGGCGGACATGGACGCGCTGCCGATCCA
>CAYWND010000521.1:0-2566 GCA_964459085.1 uncultured Oceanibium sp.
GGCATCCACTCGACGGTCACATCCGCACCGCCACCTGCAATCACCTGCGTGGGTGCGATGTCCGGCCCGCCGGGCTTGATCGTGACGTTCAGGTCCTCTTCGGAATAGAACCCTTTCTCCAGCGCCACGTAGTAGCCCGCGAATTGTGCCTGCGTGACCCACTTAAGCTGTAGCGTCATGTCGTCCGCGGCATTCGCGGCGCCCGCAATGGCCAGCGCGCCAAAGGTTGCTGCGAGTTTCTTCATGGTCTCACTCTCCTGTTGTTGTCCTAGTTTCTTTGTGACGGATGCCAGAAGGTCACCGCCTTTTCCACAACGGCCACAATGCCGTAGAAAACCGATCCCGCCAAGGCGGCGACCGCGATCTCGGCCCAGACCATATCAATGGCCAGCCGTCCGACCTCGGTCGAAATGCGAAAGCCCATGCCGCGGGTGGGGGATCCGAAATATTCCGCTACGATTGCCCCGATCAGCGCCAAGGTTGTTGAAATTTTAAGCCCGTTGAAAATGAACGGCATGGCGGCTGGCAGACGCAGCTTGAACAGTGTTTGCCAGTAGCTGGCTGCATAGGTGCGCATCAGATCGCGCTGCATGGCGCTGGCCTCGGCCAGACCCTGCACGGTGTTGACCAGCATCGGAAAGAAAACCATCACCACGACGACTGCCGCCTTAGACTGCCAGTCAAACCCGAACCAGCCCACCAGAATCGGGGCCGTGCCTACGATGGGGAGCGCTGCCACAAAGTTGCCGATAGGCAGCAGGCCGCGTTGCAGAAACGGCGTGCGGTCAACGGCGATGGCGATCAGGAACGCGGCTGTGCATCCGATGACATACCCTGTCACGGCGCCTTTCAGGGCTGTTTGTCGGAAGTCCAGCCACAGAATGTCGGTCGAGGACCAGAACCTCTCCCATATGGCCGATGGTGCGGGCAGGATGACCGGGCTGACCTCAAGCCCCCTGACCAGTGTTTCCCACATGATCAGGATCGTGATCCCGAAGATGACGGGGGCCGCAATCCGCGCGGCGCGGGTGTGACTGATGCGCGAGCCTGCAAGCATGGTGTTTAGGCCCCAACCGGCGGCCCAGGCCATCACCGCCAGCGCCACACCGCTCATCGCCCGACCCCCATTCGGCGAAACGCGATCGCCTGGATCAAACTGAGCAGCCCCACCAGCAGACCAGCTAGGATGGCGGTCGCGGCCAGCGCGCTCCAGATCTGGATCGGGTTGCCGAACTGGTCTCCGATCAGGATCCGCGCGCCCAAACCCCGGATCGCGCCGGTCGGCAACTCGCCCACGATGGTGCCCACCAGTGCCGCAGCCACGCCGACCTTGAGCGAAGTGAAGAGATAAGGGACCGAGGCTGGCAGGCGCAGCTTCCAGAATGTCTCAGACCCGCTAGCGGAATAGGTCTTCAGCAGATCCAGTTGCATCCGGTCAGGGCTGCGCAGACCCTTCACCATGCCGACCACCACCGGAAAATAGCACAGATAGGCCGAGATGATTGCCTTAGGGACCGCCCGCCCGTCGACCCCCATGGATGCCAGCACCACGATGATCATAGGCGCAATTGCGACGATCGGGATGGTCTGGCTGATGATCGCCCAGGGCATGACGCTCATTTCCATCGTGCGCGAATAGACAATGCCAACGGCCATCGCGATGCCCACGAAGGTGCCCAGAGCAAAGCCCAGCATGGTGGCCGAGAACGTCACCCAGCCATGAAACACCAGGCTGCGTTTCGAGGTCACTTTCTTCTCGACCGTGCTGTCCCAAAGCTCGGCAAAGACCTGATGTGGGGCGGGGAGGCGGGGCCGGTCCTGGGCCATTGTGGCCGCGATAAACTCCGAGGTGCTCAGCGTCGTGTCGGCCCGCGCCGCCTGATCCCTCACAAGGCCAGAGTTCATCCAGACAGTGCCCGCATACCACAGCACCAAGATGGCCGCGAGCACGACCAGTATGGGTGCCAGGCTGCGTCCGATCCAACTCATTCGCGACCCTCATCAGGTAGCGGAAATCGTTCGCCTGAAGGTCTGATCTGAGGATCAAATAGGGGGCAACGGAACTCGCCGGTGACGACGTCGATCAGGGTGTTTGCATCCTCGCCCCGCCAACTGCCGCGAAGATCGAACCGGATCCACACCTTGGTTCCGCGAAACTCGATCACGGTGCCTGGCTTTGTCCATGCCCCACCATCCCATGACCAGTCCTTCTGCAGAACTTGGGTCAGCCGGGCTTGGATGTCATCAAGGGGCAGGTCTGCCAATCCGTCAGGCTGCATGCCGTCGCACAGCGCCTTATAAACCGACAGGTGGTCCGCCGTGGAAAGCTTGCGAGTTTCGTCAGCGTAGCGCCAGAAGTTGAGATCGTAGCTCACAACTCGTCCCCGTGCCCCGCGCGCAATCCTTCGCGTACGCGGTGCGCAATCTCGATGAACTCGCGGCTGTCGCGGATCTCTAGCGGCCGCTCCTTGGGCAGCGGGCTTTCGATGACGTCGGTGATCCGGCCGGGGCGGGGGCTCATGACGACGATCTTGGTCGACAGATAGACCGCTTCGGGGATCGAGTG
>CAYWND010000522.1:0-2566 GCA_964459085.1 uncultured Oceanibium sp.
ACGTCCATCAATGCGATCATCGCCTCGGCCCCGGTAGCCGCGCTGAGGGCGTAAACGATGCGGTCGGCGGTTGCCGGGTCTGGGGGCGGGGAGATTTCGTCGAGGGCGCGCCGAAAGAGCGCCACGCGGCGTACGCCTCGCTGATCGATGCGTCGAGGGACCGGGCCATGAACTGGCGAAAGGCGCCCTGATGGTCAAGGGCTAGGTCGATCATGTAGACCGAGATCGCCACCAGCCGGTCGCGGGGGGTACGCGTGCCCGCCACGATCCGGTCATAGGACGCGACCTCGACATGCAATCCGGCCTCGGCGGCCAGAACGCTGGCGTCCGAAAAATATCGGTAGGCGGTCGCCTTGGAGATGCCGGCCTGGGCCGCTGCCGCAGCCACGGTCACCGGCTGGCCCTGGGTCAGCAGCGCATGCGCGCCGGCCAGCAGCGCCTCGCGCGTGCGGGATTTCTGGGCGTGGCGTTCGGTCGATCTTGCCATTTTTCCGGGCGCTCCAAAATGAGACGGTTGTCTCATAATGAGACTAATGTATCATAATCAAACCGAATCGCAACCGTACCGAGGGAACGAAGATGGCACACCGTCCACGCACCTATAGCGTTCTGAACATCCTGATGAAGTTCCATGCCTTCCCCGAAGATGTCATGGGCAAGTACTGCCTGGTCGAGGCGCTCGTGCCGCCGGGTGCGGGCGCGCCGCCCAATCATCACGCGGGCGAGACCGAAGCCTTTTTCATCCTCGACGGCCAGGTGGCGTTTCGGGTTGGCGAGCGGGAATTCGTGGCCGGGGCGGGGGATCACGTGCCGGTGCCCGATGGTGCGGTCCATGCCTTTCAGGTGATCGGGGATGTCCCCGCACGGATGCTGATCCTGAACGCGCCGGGCAACATGCATGATGCGTTCTTTACCGGGCTGGGCGAGGCCTTGCCCGAAGGCACGACGGACCTGCCGCAGCCGCGCGAGCCAGATATCGCCGCCGTGGCGGCGCAGGCGCAGGCCGTGGGCATGACGCTGGTCGGGCCCTAGGCCCCCCAAGCGCCGTACGGGGCGCGCATGGCGTCGGCCAGCGCGTCCATGACCATGCGGATCCGCCGCGAATGGCGGACATCCGCATGGCAGGCCAGCCACACCTCCAATGGGGGAATGGGCAGATCCGGCAGGACCCGGACAAGGCCGGACCAGTGTGCGGCCATACCGTCGTGCAGCGGGCCGATCCCGACCCCTGCGCGTATGGCCGAGATGCTGGCGATGATGCTGTCGCTGCGAAACGCAAAGTCGGCGGGTGATAGCGGCAGGCCGGCAGCGTCCAGTGCCTCAATCAGCGACGGGTTTCGATCCTGGCCCACCAGAACATGCTGGCGCAGGTCCTGGAGTGTTTCGGGCGTGCCGTGCCGGGCCACATACGCCTCGTGCGCATAGAGGCCCATCGGCAGGTCCTGCAGCTTGCGCGCGATCAGGTCGTTCTGCGTCGGGCGGAACATGCGGATCGCGATATCGGCATCACGCGCCAGCAGGTTCGACGCGGAATTGCTGACCTCAACCTCGATCTCGATATCGGGGTGTTCGGCCATGAACCCGGCAAGCAGTCCCGGCAGCAAAAGCGCGCCGAAGACCTCGTTGGCGGTCAGGCGCACCGGTCCCGCGATCCTGTCTTCGAGGCCGGTGGCGACGCGGTCGAACTGTGTCGCCGATCCCAGCATCTCGGCCGCTGTCGCCACCAGATCGGCGCCCTTGGCAGTCAGGCGCATCCCCTCGCGCCCCCGGGTGAAGAGGGGGAAGCCAAGGCGATCCTCGAGCAGGTCTATGTGGCGGCCTGCGGTGGGCTGGGTCAGGCCAAGGTGGCGTGCGGCGGCAAGCAGCGAGCCATGCTGCGCCACGGCGTGAAAGGTGCGGATGTGATCCCAGGATTGGTGCATGCGAGTATATAGAATATTTTATAATATATATCCGAATTTGGACAATTTAACAAGTTTGGCGAATAAATAATCTTGGGTGCGCAGACACCGGCCCCGGCCTATGGGGCCCTGAGAAAGGACCAATCCATGTCGATCCTGACCACCACTGCCATCGCAGCAACCATCCTTGGCGCCGCCTATGCCCTTGGGCCCAGCATGTCCAAATCGATCGAGACCATGATCGCGATCGATGCTCCTGCCAGCGCCGTCTGGGCCGAATTGACCGACGGGGCGGCGTTCGATGAATGGAACCCGTTCATCAAGCACTTGTCAGGCGATCTACACGTTGGCAGCAAGCTGGATGTACAGGTGCAGGCCGGGGATGGGGCGCCGATGACGTTTGCGCCCGAAGTTCTGGTGGCGGACACAGCGAAGGAATTGCGCTGGATCGGCAAGCTGGGGATCCGGGGGCTGTTTGATGGCGAGCACTACTTTGTGCTGGAAGAGGCGACCGATGGCGCGACGGTGTTGCGCCATGGCGAGCGCTTTTCTGGGATGTTGACCTATGCGCTGTTTGCGCTGATCGGCCAGGACACCCAGGCCGGGTTCGAGGCGATGAACGTGGCGCTGAAGGCGCGGGCCGAGGCGCGGACCTGACCGGTCTG
>CAYWND010000523.1:0-2564 GCA_964459085.1 uncultured Oceanibium sp.
TCCAGCCTGCCGCGATCGGCAAGGCGGGCGACCTTGGCCGGGGTGTTGGTGACCGTGGCAACCGCACGTGGCAGATCATCCCAAAGTTCAGCCAGATGAAACAGCGACAAGAGTAACGCCGCCGGGACATAGTCAGATGACATGATGTCCAGCAAACCGGCCTCTGCCAGATCCGCCGCAGCGACATTTCCCGAATGCGAACCGCCCCTGATCAGGTTGGGCGCCCCCATCATCACCGCAATCCCGTGGTCGTGGCACGCCTTGGCCGCCTCAACCGTTGTCGGGAACTCGGCAAAGCCCACTCCGTTTCCGGCGGACACGGCGACGTGTTCGGCAGTGGTGTCGTCATGACTGGCCAGGACAGCGCCCAGCCGGCCCGCTTCGGCCACGGCACCGGCCTGATGCTTTGCCCCAAATTGTTCCTGTAGTTTCAGCAGGTTTTGCACATGCTGGGCAAATTCCGCGTCGTCCATCCCGCGCTTTTTCGCGACATAGGTCTTCAGCACGGTCAGGTCCCGGAATTGCCGCTGGCCCGGCGTGTGATCCATCAGGCTGACAACGCCGACCCGGTCCTCGGGACCGAACGCGGCAAGCTCGGCCAGCAGGGTTTCCGAACAGATCTCGGCCCGAAGGTGCAGAAAGTGGCTGATCTTGAAGAACCCTTCGGCACGCGCCGCGAGCAATTCATCAGCCAGCTTACGGGCATAGTCGATATAGCGTCCCTTGCCGCTATGGATCGATCCCACCCGCATTGCATCAAACACGGTCGTGATCCCGGTCGAGGCCAGCTCGGCGTCATGCGCGATCAAAGCCGGCAGATGCGGCCAGTCGACGGCCGGGCGGGGTTCGATATGGCGCTCGACGTTGTCGGTGTGCAGCTCAACCAACCCCGGGATGACGAAATCGCCTTCGCAGTCCACCGCCCCGGCAGGGACGACATCACCCTCGCAAATGTCTGCAATCACACCTTGGTCAATGGTCACAGCACCGGTCAGAACCCGATCGGGAAGGACCAGCCGCGCATTCGCAAGGCACAAATCGCCGCCGTCTTGGTCCAATTTGTCCGCTGCGGGCGCCTGGAATGGGGAGTTCATGTCTGCCTCTTGGGTTTTGAACAGCCGCCTTGGGACGTGGCCCATGCCGCATTGCTGGTATCAAAAAGCCTGACGCCAGGCCGTAAATCGCGTCCCCGCAGCCACACGGCGCGTATGGGCGTCCAGCACACCATAGCTATACGCTCGCCCTTTGCAGCAGCGCCGCTGCGCGACCGACTGTTTCCGACAGCGGGCCGTCGTTCGACACATGCATGATATCCAGCCCGCCAGGAAGGGGTTTTTCGGCCTGCGCCAGGCGATTTGCGATCTCTGCCTTGGTCTCGCGGCCCCGCGCGGCAAGCCTTTGCGCAAGGGTCCGAGGCGTCGCGGTGATATTCAGAACCACGAGACGCGGAAACTCCGCCGCTGCTGCCACAAGCGCCTTGCGCGAGACATTGACCATGCAATCTGCCCCGGCCTGCAAGCGGTCATGCACCGCGGCGGGGATGCCATAGTGCAGGTCATGGGCCTGCCAGTGCAGCGCAAATGCACCCTGCTCGACCATCGCCGCAAATTCGGCCTCGGACACCGGATCGTAGTCTTCGCCGCCCAGGCCCGGCGCGCGGGTTATCACCCGCCGGACCTGGTGTATCTCGGGCATAGCCCGGCTGATGCCGGCCATCACGCTGTCCTTGCCCACGCCCGAGGGACCGACCACCGCGATCAGACGTCCCCCTGTCATGCGGCGACCTCGGGGGCAAACCGGCTGACGTCGAATTCCCGGTCGCAGATCCGGGTTCGCGCGTCCTGATCGTGAAAGATGCCGATGATCGCGGCCCCGCGCGCCTTGGCCTCTTCGATCAGGGTCAGGACCACCTCGCGGTTTTTGGGGTCCAGGCTTGCGGTGGGTTCGTCCAGCAACAACGCCGGATAGGCATGGGCAAAGCCGCGCGCGATGTTCACGCGCTGCTGTTCCCCGCCCGAAAACGTGGTGGGCGACAACCCCCACAGCCGTACAGGGATGTTCAGCCGGTCCAGCAGCGTCCGGGCCCGTTCTTCGGCGGCGTCCTCGGATACGCCAACCGCGCGGAGTGGTTCCGCGACCACGTCCAGAGTTGGCACACGCGGCACGACCCGCAGGAACTGACTGACATATCCCAGAACCTCGCGCCGCAGATGCAACACCGCGCGCGGCTCGGCCCCGACCAATTCCAGATCACCAATGCGGATCTCGCCCGACTGCGTCAGGTAATTGCCATAGATCATCCGCATCAGGGTGGATTTGCCCGCGCCCGAGGCCCCGGTCAGGGCAACGCATTCGCCCGGCGCGACACGCAGCGACACGCCGCTCAGAACACCGATCACCGCACTGCCCTGGTTGTGCAGCGTGAAGGTCTTGGACACGTCTTTCAGTTCGATCATCGCTACACCTGCAAAACAGAGCTGACGAGAAGCTGGCTATAGGCGTGCTGGGGATCATCCAGCACCTGATCGGTCAGCCCCGCCTCGACCACGCGGCCCGATTTCATC
>CAYWND010000524.1:0-2558 GCA_964459085.1 uncultured Oceanibium sp.
GACAAGCCGGACGCCTATGACCGGCAGCAGGCCAAACTGGTTCGAATGTTCGAGGAAAACTTCCGCCAGTACGAGGCATCGGTCGATGCGGATGTGATGCAAGAGGCCGTCGTCTTCCGCGGCGCGGTCTGATCGACCCCACCCTTGCATCCCGGACATGAACGGGCAAGAAATGCGGGCGCGCCGTGGGAGTGGCGCGCCCGTTTTCATGTGGGACACCGCCCTTGAGCCACGCCGTTGCCAGCGGTCACGACCTGACCACCCAGTCCGCCTGCGCCATCCTGGCCGAGGGCGGCACAGCGGTTGATGCCTGCATCGCGGCCGCCCTGACCGCCTTTGTCACCGAACCGGTCCTGGCCCAGCCCTTTGGCGGCGGCTTCATGATGATCGTGCCCCAGGACCGCAGACCGGTGTGCATGGATGCGTTCGTGGAAACGCCCCCGGCACGGTCGGATGCCGCTGATCTGGACATCCAGACAATAACCGTCGATTTCGGCGCGGCATTGCAGGATTTTCACATCGGCGCCGGGACAACCGCCACGCCCTGCCTGATCCCCGGCCTGTTCGAGGCGCATGCCCGCTATGGCCGGCTGCCCATGCGCGAGCTTGCGGCGCCCGCAGTGGCGCTGGCGCGCGAAGGGGTCAGCATAACAGACTTTCAGGCCTACCTTCTGTCCCTGGTCAAACCGATCTATCTGGCCAGCGACGGGGCCGCGGCCGTGTTCGGCAAGGACGGCGAGACGCTGCCAGCGGACACGACCTACGTCAATCGTGACCTGGCGGACGTGCTCGAGGTCATGGCCCACGAAGGCCCCAGGTTCTTTGCCGAGGGCGAGGTTGCGCAAGCCCTGACCGGGCAACCCGGTGCCCTGACCACGCCAGCCGCCTTGCGTGCGGCAGCGCCGGTCTGGCGCGCGCCCCTGACGCTCGACCGCGCGGGCAGCCGCGTGGCCTTGAACCCGCCCCCCAGCCTTGGTGGCGTGCAGATTGCGCTGGCCCTTTCGGCACTACCCCCCGATCCCGGCCCCGCGACGATCGCGCGGGCCATGGCCGAGATTGTGCGCATCCGCCGCGACACTGGCCTCGATACCGCCCCCGAACGGGCCGAGGGTTTGCTGCTGTCCCCGGACCTGGTCCGTGATCTGCAACGCATTCTGGCGGCGCATCAGGTCTCCACGCAGGGCACCACGCATATCTCGGCCATCGACCGCGACGGGATGGGAGCGGCACTGACCCTGTCCAACGGTGCCGGGAACGGGCGCATCTTGCCCGGCACCGGGATCATGCCCAACAACATGCTGGGCGAAGAGGATCTGGTCCCTGGTGGCCCGACGTCCTGGACACCGGGTCGGCGGCTGGCCTCGATGATGTGCCCGATGACAATCACCGACCGCCAGGGGCGGTTGACCATGCTGGGTACCGGCGGGTCGAACCGCATCCGCTCGGCCCTGACGATCGTGGCGCTGGGCCTGATCGATAGAGGCCTGGCGCTGGACGAAGCGATTGCCGCCGCGCGCATGCATATGGAGGGCCAGACCCTCTATTTCGAAGACACTGGCGGTGATGCCATGCGCGATGCGCTGCTGACCGACTGGCCAGAGGCGCAGGCCTTCGCCCAACCGAACCTGTTCTTTGGCGGCGTCCACGCCGTGCGCTTGGCCGCCAGTGGCGATCTGTTCGGTGCGGGCGACCCTCGGCGGTCGGGTAGCGCCATCGTAGGGTGATCGCTGAATAATATAATTTCAGTATACGTCTGTTTCACAAATTTTTATTGCGCGGTAATTGACGCGCCGTTGCGACATGCCTAGGGTCTCTCGCAACCGCACAAAGTGATTCTGCGCCGCACAAGAGACCCGACCATGACCACTCCACAGCACGAGTTCGAGGTGTCGCCCATGATCCCCGATCCGATCCCCTTGGCCGCCGCCGCTCTGACGTCCGCCGAAACGCTGGAGTCTGCGGCGAAACGTGCGCTGGGATCCCGTGTCGAAGGGGTCGGCGGGCGCGTTTCGGGAAAAGCGCTCGAGGCGGATCAGCACGCAGCCCACGGCCTGGCCTGGCTGTCGACCTATGTCGAGGCACTGCGCCAGATGCTGGGCTGGGCGCACCGATTGCAGGACGCCGGTCAATTCGGCGAGGTCGAGGCGCTGATCTTCCAGATCGGGTTCGGCGAGTATCTGGCCCAGATGGACGGCGGCATCCCCATGAGCCAGGGCGAGATTGCCCGCCCGGCCGAGATGGGGGTGGATGCGGCCACGCGTGCCGCATTCCGCACCGACGCCGTCTCGACCCTGATCGAGACCGGCAACACCGATGCCGCCCGCAAGGCGCTGGTCGACCGGATGTTGCAGCTTCAGGGCGCTGCGACCTTTGGCCAGACCGGCCTGGACGAAGACATGGAGATGATCCGCGACCACTTCCGCCGTTTTGCCGAAGATCACGTCGCGCCGCACGCCCACCAGTGGCACCTGAACGACGACCTGATCCCGATCGAGGTCATCGACGAAATGGCCGAGCTTGGCGTCTTCGGCCTGACCATCCCCGAGGCGTTCGGTGGG
>CAYWND010000525.1:0-2551 GCA_964459085.1 uncultured Oceanibium sp.
CTTCGATAGCGACCCGATGGCGGAATGGGTGGAAACGGTCAACAAGTCCAAAGCGCTGGTCCAGGCCGCGCGCGAGGCCGGGTTGTTCTCGGCACCCACCGGCAACGCCTGAACCAGGAGGTTTGGGTCGGGCCCGCGCGACTAGCTGCTTTTGGCGCGCAACACCGTCGAGACCGGCGCAATGGTGACACTCTTCGACCCGCTGCCCAGCAGCCAGGAAAACAGCGTCGTCACCGTCTCTGGCCGGACGTGACCAACCACGATCACGCTGCCGTTGCGGGATGCGTCCAGCGCCGCGCGTTCTAGCGCCAGCGCGACGTTGGCCGCGCCTGTGTCCGCGTCGATCACACGATAGACCAGATCACTGACCACCTCGGCCTCGGCCGCGATCTGGGGCACATTGTTCAGCCCGTTGCCGCGATGGGTCAGCAGGCCATGACCGGTCACCTGCAGCACCTCGACAGCTGCATCCAGCAGATCGCGATTGCGCGGGATCGGGCCGCCAACGGGTTCCAGCAGCGTGCTGGCCACGGGTACCTTGTCCAGCGTGCCGCTGATCAGTGCTGACAGATCCTGCGCTGCGGTGTCCGCGTTCAACGCCTGCGGGCCTGCAGCTGGCAGGACCGCAACCACCTCGTATCCGTTATTGCGGTACTGCAGGGCTGCATCCGTGGCACCGGGATAGTTCGCGGCCACGCCAAAGGTGATGGGCGAAGTCAGCGACACCAGGCCCGCGCGCAGTGCCTTGTCCGCGCCCTCATCAATCAGGATGATCGACATCAGCGGGCGGCTGACATCGCCATTGAAATCAGCGGAGTTCGAGATCAGCGCCTGGCCCGGGACCAGCGGGCTTTCGTTCAGGATAACAAACTCGCCGTCACTGGGTTCCGGTTCGGCCTCAAGCTCGGCTCCGCCGATCGTAGGCACCGCCACCGTTTCCGTGTTCACCGTGGGCGCCGCTGCGCTGACCGTTCCCACAGACACTTGCTGGGGCGCCGACGCCACGCGCAACGGGCTGCTGTCGCCAGCCCCGGCGCTGATACCGCCCGAGCCTTCAGCGCCCAGTCCGGGCGAGCCCAGGGCGGGCGCGGATGGGCTGGACAGGCTGTCCCCGCCACCCAGCGAGATGCTGGGGCCGCCGCCCACGGACGGCGCATCCGACGTCGCGGGCGCTGTTGGCGTGGCAACAACGATTTCGGTCGATCCCTGATCAGGTTGCGGCTGGGGCTGTGGTTGGGGCTGCGGCGCGACGCTTCCGGCCTCGGGCTGCGGCGTGATCGTAGGCACTGTCACGGGTGCAGGATCGGGTGCAGCGTCGGGTGCCGGGTCCGGGATAGGTGCCGTAACGGCCGGCGCCGGTGCCGACGGGGCGGGCTGCGGGGCAACCGCCGCGGTCTCGCCAACAGAGGCCTCGGATTGCGATGGCGCAAACGGAAACACAATCGACAGGACCGACAAAACGATCCCGCTGGTCAGGAAACCCAGCACAAGGCCCGCTAAAAACCTGCCCATCCGACGGTCCTTCTCAAATCCGCGCACGGCAATTCCGTATCTTGCCGCCGTTTGCGGTCAATGCCCCTCTTGACCCGGCCAGCTGCCGCTGCGCATTTATGTCGTGGCAACACTATGAAGTCACTGCGCCGGCATATGCAAGGCGTTGAAGGGGTTATCATGCTACTTCTCATAGATAACTACGACAGTTTTACGTTCAATCTTGTCCACTATTTGGGCGAGTTGGGGGCGAATATCGACGTACGGCGCAATGATGCGCTGACGGTTCAGGACGCCATGGGCCTTCGCCCGCAGGCGATTGTGCTGTCTCCGGGGCCTTGTGATCCGGATCGGGCGGGTATCTGCCTGGCGCTGACGCTGGCCGCGGCAGAAACCGGGACGCCGCTGTTTGGCGTGTGCCTGGGTCACCAGACCATCGGGCAGGCCTTTGGCGGCCAGGTGGTCCAGCATTCAGACATCGTGCATGGCAAAATGGGCACGATCACGCATTCCGAAAAAGGCGTCTTCCGAGGCCTGCCCTCGCCGTTTGCGGCCACCCGCTATCACTCGCTGGTCGTCGATCGTGCCACCTTGCCCGACTGTCTGGAGGTCACGGCCGAGTTGGACGATGGCACGATCATGGGACTGCGCCACCACGAATTGCCGATCGAAGGGGTTCAATTCCACCCCGAATCAATCGCCTCGGAACACGGTCACAAGCTGCTGAGAAACTTTCTGGACAGGGTGCCGGTGCCCGCATGAGCGACTCGCTGAAAACCCTGCTGGCCGCCGCTGCTGACCGCGCCCTGACCCGGGCCGAGGCCGAGGCCGCCTTTGACATCCTGATGGAAGGGGCCGCGACCCCCAGCCAGATCGGCGGCCTGCTGATGGCACTGCGCGTACGGGGCGAGACGGTCGAGGAATTTGCCGCCGCCGCCGCTGTCATGCGCGCCAAATGCCTGAAGGTCCGCGCGCCTCAGGGGGCGATGGACATTGTGGGCACAGGCGGTGATGGCAAGGGCACGCTGAACATCTCGACCGCGACCGCGTTTGTGGTGGC
>CAYWND010000526.1:0-2549 GCA_964459085.1 uncultured Oceanibium sp.
CGCCAGTCAATCCTTGTTGCCGGCGTTCACGCGCTCTTTCATCGGGTGTGATGGACGGAATGTCAGCACGCGGCGAGGGGCGATCGGGACCTCTTCGCCGGTCTTGGGGTTGCGGCCCATGCGGGCGGCCTTGGTCCTGACATTGAAGGTTCCGAACGAGGAAATCTTGACGCTTTCGCCCCGGACCAGTGCATCCGACATGTGCTGCAGGACGGATTCAACAAGCTCGGCGGATTCATTTCGCGAAAGGCCGACCTCCTGAAATACCGCTTCGGCAAGATCCATGCGTGTCAGCGTCGTTTCACTCATCCCATCACCCTCGCGTTCTTAACCAATGCAAAAACGTATTGGGATTCGCGAAACCGAGTCAATAACAATGGGTTGGACGGAGATTTTCAGGCGGAGGTCGAACAGGCGCTACCAACGCATAGCCGCCGCGCCCCAGGCGAGGCCGCCGCCGATCGCCTCCATCAGCAGGACATCGCCGGCCTTGAACCGGCCATCATCGGCCGCAACCGACAGCGCAAGCGGGATCGAGGCGGCCGATGTGTTGCCGTGGTCCTGGACGGTGACCACGACTTTGTCCATCGGCACCCCCAGCTTGGCGGCGGTGGATTTTATGATGCGCAGGTTGGCCTGATGCGGCACGACCCAGTCGATGTCCGCCAGGTCCAGCCCCGCGTGGTCGATCGCCTTTTCGGCCGCATCGGCCAGTTTGACAACCGCGTGCTTGAACACCTCGCGCCCCTGCATGTGCAGAACGCCGGTTGTCTGGGTCGAGGACACGCCGCCATCTACATACAGCAAATCGTTGTAGCGCCCGTCCGATTCCAGGGTTGCCGACAGGATGCCGCGATCCCCCGAGGTGCCGTCCCCCTCTTGTCCCTGCAGGACCAGCGCGCCCGCGCCGTCACCGAACAAAACGCAGGTCGACCGGTCAGTCCAATCCATGATCCGCGAGAAGGTTTCGGCCCCGATCACCAGAACGTTGCGGGCCTGACCCGACACGATTAGGGCGTTGGCCTGCGCCAGCGCATAAACGAACCCAGCGCAAACCGCCTGGATATCGAAGGCGAAGCCGCGTGCGCCGAGGGCCGCCTGCACACGGGTCGCGGTCGAAGGAAAGGTCTGATCGGGGGTCGAGGTGGCCAGCACGATGGCGTCGACATCGCCGCCCTCCAGGTCCGCGCGTTGCAGCGCCATGCGTGCGGCAGGCAGGGCCAGATCGGACGTCTTTTCTCCATCGGCGGCAAACCGCCGGCGCTCGATCCCCGAGCGGCTGCGAATCCATTCGTCCGTGGTATCAAGCGTCTTCTCGAACTCGGCGTTCTCGACGATCCGCTCGGGCAAATAGTGCCCCCAGCCGATCGCAACTGCCCGCGTCACGCCCATTTTCAGGATGCCTCTGCCTCGTCGTGTTGTTGAGGCGCATCTTTTACATGTTCGGCCGAGGATGCAACACGCGCCGCCAGTTTTTCCGAGAAACCGTTCTGTGCAAGCGTGAAGGCCAACTTGATAGCGGCCGAAACACCGGTTGCATCCGCGCTGCCGTGGGATTTGACGACCGTGCCGTTCAGGCCCAGAAACACTCCGCCGTTGACTCGACGCGGATCGATGCGCTTGGACAGGCGGCGCAGGGATGTGACCGCGAACAGCGCGCCAATGCGGCTGAGCGGCGAGTAGCGAAACGCCTCGCGCAGCAACTCGCGGATCAGGCTGGCGGTGCCTTCGGCGGTTTTTAGCGCCACGTTGCCGGTAAAGCCATCAGTGACGATCAGATCCACATTTGGACCAAAGATGTCGGCACCTTCGACAAAGCCGACATACTCGAAATCGCTGTGCGGGGCCGCGGCCTCGATCAACTCGGCGGCGGCGTGCAGTTCGGCGCGGCCCTTGTGTTCCTCGGTGCCGACATTCAGCAGTCCGACGCGGGGCCGGGTCAGGGCAAGGCCGTTGCGGGCATAGGATGCCCCCATGATCGCGTATTGCAGCAGGTCGCGGGCGTCGGCGCGGATGTCTGCCCCCACATCCAGCACGACTGAATAGCCCGATGCGTTGCGCGAGGGCCAAAGGACGGCAATGGCGGGCCGGCTGACGCCAGGCGCCTTGCGTAGCCGCAGCATGGCCAACGCCATAAGGGCCCCGGTGTTGCCGCAGGACACGGCGACCGTCGCCTCGCCCTTTTCGACGGTTTCGAGCGCGTTCCACATGCTCGATCCCTTGCCCTGCCGAAGCGCGCGCGAGGGTTTTTCGTCCATCGAAATTGTTTTGTCGACATGCCGGATCTCGCACCGCTCGCGCAGTACGGGGCGGCGCGCCATCAAGCGCAGCAGTGCTGGCTCGTCGCCATGCACGATAAACCGGATGTCAGGGTTCTTGCGGGCGGATTTGTCCATTCCGCCCACGATAGGGGCCAGGCCGCGATCGCCCCCCATTGCGTCGATGGAGATGACCGTGGAGCGGTCACTCGTATCCGGGGAATGACGCGGATCGCTCATCTAAAGCCCGAGGACCCCTCGATATTGGTTCAGGCGGCGTCGTCTTCCAGG
>CAYWND010000527.1:0-2549 GCA_964459085.1 uncultured Oceanibium sp.
CTTCGGCCGTATCTTCGGCCAACGCTGCTGGATCGCGTTGCGACGGCGGGCCGAAGCCGCCGCCCCCAGGGGTATCAAAGATCAACCGTTCGCCTGGTTCGACTCGCAACTCGCACTTGCCGGGGATGTCGCCCGCGCGGCCCGTAACCCGAATCCGGCCTGGCGCGCCGGGCAGGCCGCCGTCGCGGCCTTTGGCGGCATTCAGAATCCGCTCGACCGACAGGAACACCAGAAAGGGGTCCTCATTGGCCGCGGTCATTTCGATCCGCTGGCCCAATCCACCGCGAAACCGCCCGGCGCCGCCGCTGTCGGGTCGCAACTCGCGCCGCCAGATCGTGACGGGGGCCACTGCCTCGGTGATCTCGACCTGGCTACCGAACACGCCTGACGGAAATGCCGTGGCGGACAGGCCGTCGGACGCAGGCCGCGCACCGGTTCCACCGTTGTGCACCAATTCCAGCGCAAACTGCTGGCCGCCGTCGCGCGCCGCCTCGGGCGTGTTGCGCATTGGCAGGTCGTACATGCAGGACGCGCCCTCGGCCGGGACCCGTTCCGGCAGCGCCTGATGCAGGCAGCCCAACACCAGGTCCGGGGTCATCTGCCCCAGCGTGTGGCGCATGGCCACCGGCGCGGGGCGTTGGGCATTCAGGATACACCCAGGCGGGCCGGTGACGCGAAACGGATCCAGCGAGCCCGCGTTGTTGGGAATGTCCGAACCGATGATGCATCGCATCCCGAAAACCGCATAGGCCGTGGCATAATGCAGCGGCACGTTGAGCCCCTTGGCTGAACAGGGCGAGGTTCCGGCAAAATCCAGGTGCAGGTGGTCGTCCTCGACGGTCAGTGTGGCGTGCAACTCCAGCGGAGACTCGTGGCCATCAACCGTTAGGGTGTTGCGGTAGACACCATTGGGCACTTCGGCGATGGCGGCGACGGTGCCTCGGCGCGAGGTCTCGACAATGTGGTCCGCCAGAGCGTCCAGATCCTCCAGCCCGAAATCCCGCACCATACCCGACAGACGCTCTGCACCGGCCTCGCAACAGGCGATTAGGGCATAGATGTCGCCCTCGTTCGCCACCGGCTCGCGCGAGTTCGCCTTGACGATTTCCAGCAGCAGCGCGTTGACCTGGCCTTGCTCGACCAGCTTACAAGGCGGGATCAGCAGCCCCTCGTCATAGATGTCAGTGCCCTCGGGGCCCATGCCCAACCCGCCGAGGTCGACCAGATGAGAAGTGCAGGACGTGAACCCCACGATCCGTCCGTTCAGAAACACCGGCATCATAAGCAGGAAATCGTTCAGATGACCCGAGGCCAGCCAGGGGTCGTTGGTCATGTAGATATCACCGGGGCGCATGTCCTGGAGGCTGAACCGTGCGCGAAGGAATTTCACCGCCTCGGCCATGGTATTGATGTGTCCAGGCGTGCCGGTGACGGCCTGCGCCAGCATCCGCCCCTGCAGATCGAATATCCCGGCAGAGATGTCGCCGCATTCCCGCACAATAGGCGAGAACGCGGCGCGGATAAGGGTCTGGCCTTGTTCCTCGACAACGGCCAGCAGGCGGTTCCACATGACCTGCAGATGGGCGGGGGATGGGGTGCTCATGTCAGGTCGCCTTTCGCTCTCAGAACAAGGTTGCGTCGCGCATCGACCACCGCCTGAAAGTCCGCGCCGACAAAGGTTGTGGTCTGCGGTTCGGTGATCAGGGCTGGTCCGTCGATCTGATCGCCCGGGGACAGCGATCTGCGGGGGAAAACAGCCGCCTTGCGCATGGCCGAGGTCACGTCACAGTAGATCGAAACACTGCTTTCGGCCTTCGCATCACCTTGCCCGGCAAACTGTTCGACCGCGGCATCGTATGCGGTCGGCGTGGAAGCGGATACCGCCCAGTTTAGGATCTCGATTTCCATCCCCGGGACGGGCCGAGAGTATTGTCGGGAATAGGCCTCTTCGAATGCGGCCACCAGCGTCGGCAGATCGTCGAGTGACAACGCGGTCGAGGGCAGAGGGATCTCGATCTCGTGCCCTTGGCCCGCGTAGCGCATGAACCCCGTGCGCCGCAATTCGACGTCAGCGGCAGGCGCACCTTGCAGGACCACGGCGCGGGCCTCATCCTCCATGTTCTGCAACAGCGCTTCCATACCTTCGCAATCCAACTGGGCGAGTCGCTGGTACCGCGAGCGCACGATCTCGAACGATACGGGCGCGTGCAGAAACCCCACGGCGGACCCGACACCTGGGCTGAGCGGCACAATGATCCGCCGCACCCCGGCGCTGCGGGCCACCCGGCAGGCATGCAACGGGCCGTTTCCGCCAAAGGCGATCATGGTGCGCGCGCCAAGATCCTTGCCCGATTCAACCGCATGCATGCGTGCCGCGCTGGCCATGCTCTCGTCCACGATCCGGCTGATGCCGTCAGCGGCCTCAGATATGTCCAGCGACAGCGGCGCTCCGATCATGTCGGTGATCGCCGTCCCGGCGGCCTGTGCGGACACAGGAAAGCGGCCTTCCGCAAACCCGTCGGCCTGAATATAGCCAAGTGCGATATCGG
>CAYWND010000528.1:0-2545 GCA_964459085.1 uncultured Oceanibium sp.
CTCGGGCATCATGATCATCTATGCGTATGTGATGGGCGAGTCGGTCGCGGCCCTGTTCCTGGCGGGTATCGTGCCGGGCGTCATGGTGGGCGTGGGCCTGATGGTCATGGTGCGGCTGATGGCCGACCGCTATGACCTGCCCAAAGCCGAACGGATCGTAAAGAAGGACCAGACGATCACTCCGGTGGAAAACGTCATTGCCCGGATATTGGCACGCATCAATGTCATCGGCGTCCTATGGGGGCTGCATGTCATCGTCACCTCGGCCATGGGGGTCGACAAGTTTCCCGTCCTGATCGGGCTGGTCATCTTTGCGGTGCTGTCCGAAGGGTTCTTCCAGTTGATGCGCCGCCGGATGAGCGAAGAGGTTCGGGTCGTCTACAAGCGGGCCGTCGTGCCGCTGCAGACGCCGATCATCATCCTGGGCGGCATTCTGATCGGGGTTTTCACCCCGACCGAGGCATCTGTGATCGCGGTGGCCTACGCCATTCTGATTTCGTTCTTCATCCTGCGGTCGATGAAGATGTCGGACCTGCCCTCAATCCTGATGAAATCCGCCCTTGGCTCGTCCACGGTTCTGCTGCTGGTGGGGGCGGCGGTGGCGTTCAAGACGGTCGTGTCGCTCAGCCATGCACCCGAGACGATGGCCGAGTTCATCCTGTCGCTTAGTGAAAATCCGCTGACGCTGCTGTTTCTGATCAACATCCTGCTGTTCATCGTGGGCATGTTCCTGGACGCAGGCCCCGCGATCATCATCCTGGGCCCGATCCTTGGCCCGATCTTTGTCGAGATCGGCGTGCACCCGGTCCATTTCGCGATCATCATGTCGGTCAACCTGACCGTGGGGCTGGCGACGCCGCCCATGGGGTTGGTGTTATTCGTGGCCAGTTCGGTATCAGGCGAAAGGGTCGAGACCATATCGAAGGCCATTCTACCCTTCCTGGCGGTCGAAGTTCTGGTGATCTTTTTGATCACCTATGTGCCCGCCATCTCGTTGACCGTGCCGCGTCTGACGGGGTTCATCCAGTGACCCGGCCGCGCGAAGTTTGCTGTACGCAAGCCATACGCTTGCTGTACGCTTGTCACACCCCAATTCTGGACCAACAGGGAGGATCCAAAACATGAAAATCACAACCGCCATCACGTCGCTTTTGATTGCGACGATGGTCAGCGCGGGTGCAGCGCAGGAGGCCGACTACAAGATTGTCGCCACCGCCAACTCGAACGAAAATGACGAGGATGCCGACGGCCTCAACGTCTTCAAGCAGTATGTCGAAGCGGCGTCCAACGGTGCGATCGAGGTCGAGGTGTTTATCGGCACGCAGCTGTGTTCGAACGGGACCGAGTGCCTGCAGGGTGTGGCCGATGGGTCGATCGATGTCGTGATCCAGACGTCTGGCGGGACGGCAGGGATCTTCCCCTTCGTTCAGGTCCTTGATCTGCCGTATTTGATGGCCGATGACCGCGTGGCCGAGGCCGTTTTGGCCAACGGATCCAGCTTTATCCGCAAGATGCAGTCGATGGTGTCGGACACCTCGGGCGGTGCGGTGCGTCTGATGACGGTGGGCAACACCGGTGGCTGGCGCAACTTTGCCAACACCAAGAAGCGGGTGCAGAACCCCGAAGACATGGCCGGTCTGAAGATCCGGACCGTCGTGGCCGACCTGCCGCAGGAATTGGTCCGCGCGCTTGGCGCATCGCCGACTCCGATCCCGTGGCCCGAGCTGTTCACCAGCTTCCAGACCGGCGTGGTCGAAGGCTCGAAAAACGGCATCACCGACATCATGAACATGAAGTTCCCGGATGCCGGTTTGCAGTATGTCACGCTTGACGGTCACGCCTACATGGGCGCTCTGTGGTTCATGAACAACGAGAAGTTCATGGGCATGCCCGAGGACATGCGCAAGGTGGTTGTTGACGGCTTCTACCAGCTGCAGCAGGCGACATTCGCCTCGCCCAAGCGCAAGTTGATCCAGGCTTACGAAGACTTCGTGGCCGGCGGTGGCGACCTTTATGTGCCGACCCCGGACGAGAAGGCTGCCTTTGCAGCGGCTGCTGCCCCGGTCTATGACTGGTTCAAGTCCAATGTTGATGGCGGGGCCGAGATCTTCGACGCCATGACAGGTGCCGTGGCCGAGGCCGAGGCTGCGTTGTCGGATGTCTATGGATCTGACCTGAACTAAATGCAGACGGCGCATCCCGGCCCGGCCGGGGTGCGCCCATCCTCTACCGGAACGGGTAGAGCCAAACCCGATAATCGTCGATCAGAATATGGGCTTTCTCGATTTGCTCAGGCGTCATCTTTTTGATCACTTCTTCCTGGCTGATCGCGGCATCGGGATCGCCGCCGATGGTGCTGAGCACGTACCACATATAGGCGCGCACCAGATCCGGCGCGGGCATGCCCCGGCCGATCTCGTAATACCAGCCAACGCCGGATTGCGCGCCGGGATGCCCCTTCATGGCGGATCGCAGGTACCATTCGAACGCCCGCTCGTCATCACGCTCGACGGCTACGGCAGCGGCCTCGCGGGCTCAGTCTCCG
>CAYWND010000529.1:0-2526 GCA_964459085.1 uncultured Oceanibium sp.
GTGAGTGGGGCGTCGAGCGCGAGCTCGCCGGGTGCGCTCCCACGGTAAGCCTCGGCCGCGCGGTGGCCGTCGACGGCGCGAACGTGTTCGTCGGCGAGGAGGACGAGATCTATCGCTACGAGCTGGACGAGATCTTCGCCTCGTTCTGCGACGCGACCGACGGCGCGCTGGCCTCGTGCCCGTGCGGCAACCCCGGGTCTCCCTCGTCCGGCTGCGATCTGCCGCAGGCACAGCCAGTTGGCGAAGGGTTTGATAAAGGTGCGCACGGCCCAGCCGCCGTCGGCCTGCTGGTCGCCCAGCACGACATAGACGTCCCGGGTCCAGCCGCGGTCGATCCCGGCCTCGGACGTGGGCATGCGCTGCACCGGGTAGAAGCGTTTCTCGGGCGTGACCTGCCCGCGATCCACGCCCGCATCCGACAGTGCGATGACGGCGCGGTCGGCCACGTAATTCGGCCCTTCGAGCCGGGTGACCGATTGCAGCGTCATGTCATAACGCCCGAAGGTGAAGCTGTCGCCGACCTTGACCGAGCGAATGTCCTCGGTCTGGAGCGCGGTGATCGCGGCGGCGGCCCCGATCAGGATGCCCAGCCCGGCATGGGCGACCGCCTTGCCCCAGTCGGCGCGCGGCAGGTTGACCAGACGCCGCAGCCCCCCGCCCCAGCCGCTTTGCGCGATGCGCATTCGCTGGCCCAGATCGGCCAGCGCGCCCAGGATCACCCAGGCCGCCAGCGCGGCGCCGATGGGCGCGATGAACCGCCCGCCGGTCTGCGCGGTCCAGGCCCAGGCGCCAAAGGCGACCGACGCGGCCAGCGGACCCCAAAGCGGGCGCATGGCACGGCCCAGGCGCGCGCGTTTCCACGGCAGCATGGCGGCCAGCGGCAGGATCATGGCCAGCGCCACAAAGAACGGCGTGAACGAGATGTTGAAGAACGGCGGGCCGACGGACATCTTGCGGCCCGTGATCAGTTCCGCCACCAGCGGCCAGAAGGTGCCGATGAACACCACCAGGGTGGCCACGACCAGCAGCAGGTTGTTCATCACCAGCCCGGCCTCGCGGCTGATGGGCGAGAACACCGCCGTGGACCGCAGCGCATTGGCCCGCGCGGCATAAAGTGTCAGCGCGCCGCCCACGAACACCACCAGGATGGCCAGGATAAAGACCCCGCGCGTGGGGTCGTTGGCAAACGCATGCACCGAGGTGATGACGCCTGAGCGCACGATGAACGTGCCGATCAGCGAAAACGAAAACGCCAGGATGGCCAGAAGGATGGTCCAGCTTTTGAGCGCGTCGCGTTTTTCCACCACGATCGCGGAATGCAGCAGCGCGGCGGCGATCAGCCACGGCATGAAGGATGCGTTTTCCACCGGGTCCCAGAACCACCAGCCGCCCCAACCGAGCTCGTAATACGCCCACCAACTGCCCAGGCCGATGCCTATTGTGAGCGATACCCACGCAGCAAGTGTCCACGGACGCACCCAGCGGGCCCATGCCGAGTTAATCGTACCGCCGATCAATCCCGCAACAGCGAATGAATAGGCCATGGAAAAACCCACATAGCCGAAATAGAGGAACGGCGGGTGAAACGCCAAGCCAGGGTCCTGCAGGATCGGGTTAAGCCCCTGGCCTTCCAAGGGAACCGGAACCACTCGCGCGAACGGGTTGGATGTGAACAACACGAACAACAAAAACAGCGCAGAGATTGAGGCGTGCACACTCAACACGCGGGCTTTGAAATCAGTCGGCAAGTTCCGACCAAAAGTGGCCACCATGGCGCCAAACAGCGCCAGGATCAAAAGCCACAACAACATAGAGCCTTCGTGATTGCCCCAAACGCCCGATATTTTATAGATGAGTGGTTTGTCCGTATGCGAATTTTGATACACATTCACGACGGAAAAATCAGACACAAGGTAAAGATAGGTCAGACACCCAAAGGAAAACGCGGTCAAGACGAGCTGCGCCTGAGCTGACCGGTCACCGATTTGCATGAGCGGACCGATACCCTTATGCGCGCCGTATAACGGCAGGGACATCTGCACAAGCGAGACGCAAAACGCGAGTATGAGGAAAAACTGACCGAGCTCCGCTGTCACGGCGATTCCTTTTTAGCGCCATAAGCGCCGTCACCTTGCCAAGTCCCGGCTTCTTTCAACGCGTCCATCACCTCTGGCGGCATATAATTTTCATCGTGTTTTGCAAGGACGCTATCTGCAACAAATGTCCGTGCGTCATCAAACTGACCTTCAACTACAACACCCTGCCCTTCCCGAAACAGGTCAGGCAGCGCACCCTGATAACGCACGACCACAGTTTCAACGCCATCGGTCACCGTAAATCCGACCAGATCGTTCTCGCCGCGCAGAACACTGTCTTCAGCGACCAGCCCGCCAACTCGAATGGTTTGATGAGACGGCACATCCTTCTCGATCACATCGGAGGGGCTATAGAAAAATACAATGCTGTCCTCGAGCGCGGTCAACACAAGCAAAGCCGCAACTGATAAGGTGGCCAAGCCAGCGATAA
>CAYWND010000530.1:0-2516 GCA_964459085.1 uncultured Oceanibium sp.
CGTGCACGTGGCCATAGGTGCCGGGATACTGGAAAATGGCGCCGAACACCGCCTCGGGGTCCAGGTCGGACATCGGGTCGCCAATGATGATCTCGATCCCCAGCGGCTCGGCCCTGGTCTCGATCACGCCGATGGTCTGGGGATGGCAGCAGCGATCGACAAAGAACCCGTTGGCCTTGGACTTGGCTGCCCGCTGGGCCATGGTCATTGCCTCGGCCGCCGCCGTCGCCTCGTCCAGCAGCGAGGCATTGGCGATCTCCAGCCCAGTGAGGTCCGAGATCATGGTCTGAAAGTTCAACAGCGCCTCAAGCCGGCCCTGGCTGATCTCGGGCTGGTAGGGCGTGTAGGCGGTGTACCAGGCGGGGTTTTCCAGAATGTTGCGCAGGATCACCGGCGGCGTGGTGGTTCCGTAATAGCCCTGACCGATCATCGAGGACATGACGCGGTTCTTTGCCGCCACGCCTTCCAGAAAATGCAGCACGTCGCGTTCCGACATGGCCTCGCCAAAGTCCAGCGCCTCGGCCTGACGGATGCCTTCGGGCACCGTTTGGGCGATCAGCGTCTCCAGCGTGTCGACCCCCAACGTATCCAGCATCTCGGTCATTTCCTCGGGCGAGGGGCCGATATGCCGCCGGTTGGCGAAGTCATACGGATTATAGTCGGTTAGCTTGAAGCTCATGGATGCCTCCGCATGGGCCCGCGCGGAATTGGGTCGCCAAGCCCTTCTTTCTGTGAAAAACACACCCGCAGGCGGCGGTTCTGACATCCACCTTCTGGGGTCTCCCAGCCCGGTAGGATGGGTTTTAAACCCATCCTACGAGATCATCGCCTTGTAGGCCGCCTCGTCCATCAGGTCCGCCAATTCGCCCTCGTCCGAGATCTTGATCTTGTAGAACCAGCCGTCGCTTTCGGGGCTGTCATTGACCAGGGCGGGCGTGTCCACGATTTCTTCGTTGCCCTCCAGGATCTCGCACGACAGCGGTGCGTAGATCTCGGACGCCGCCTTGACGCTTTCGACGACGCCCATCTCGTCGCCTTTCTCGAACTCGTCGCCGCTGTCCTTGAGCTCGACAAAGACAACCTCGCCCAACTGCTCGGCAGCGTGCGCGGTGATGCCAACCGTCGCGGTGTCGCCGTCGACATCCAGCCATTCGTGATCTTCGGTATAGTAGGTTGCCATTGGGGTCCTCTCAGCGTTTGTAGTTGTGGGCAACGAAGGGCAGGGCGACCACGGTCGCCGGGACTGCCTTGCCCCGGATTATCAGGTCCAGTCTGGTGCCGGGCGCGGCGTGGGCCGCCGCCACGTATCCCATTGACACCGGCCCCTCGACCGTAGGGCCGAAGCCGCCGCTGGTGACCGCGCCAACCGGCGTGCCATCAACCGCGATCTCGGTCCCCGCGCGGGCCGGGGCACGCGTATCCGGGCGGATGCCGATCAGGCGGCGGGCGGGGCCATCTGCGATCCCGGCCTGGATGCGGGCGGCGCCGGGAAATCCGCCATCCTCGCGCCGCCGTTTCTGGATCGCCCAGATCAGCCCGGCCTCGATCGGAGAGGTGCCCTCGTCAATGTCATTACCATAGAGGCAAAGCCCCGCCTCCAGACGCAGGCTGTCACGGGCGCCCAGGCCCGCGGCCTCGACCGCCTCGTGATCCAGCAGCAGGCGCGCGATGCCAGGCGCGGCTTCGGCGGGCATCGAGATCTCAAAGCCATCTTCGCCGGTATAGCCCAGGCGCGAGACGCGGACCGGCACGCCATCGATCTCGCTGCGCGTTGTTTCCCTGAAATTCACGCTGTCTGCTCCCGCTGCCAGCGGGCCCAGCACACTGGCCGCCTGTGGGCCCTGCAAGGCGATCAGGGCCAGATCGTCACGCTCGACCACGTCAACATCCGCCAGACTGCGCAGGTGGGGGATGTCGTGATCGCGTCGCGCGGCGTTGACGACGACATAGAGGTGATCGCCGGCGTTGGAGACAATAAGATCGTCCAGTATCCCGCCGGCGTCATTGGTAAAAAACGTATAGCGCGCCTTGCCCGCCGGCAGGGTGGTGATGGCCGCAGGCACCAGTGTCTCCAGCGCCTCGGCCGCGCCCTCGCCGCGCAATTCGACCTGGCCCATGTGGCTGACATCGAACAAAGCGGCGGCCTGACGACAGGCCTTGTGTTCGCCCATCACCCCCAGCGGATAGCTGACCGGCATCTGCCAGCCGGCGAAATCGACCATCTTTGCCCCAAGCTCCAGGTGCAGATCATAGAGCGGTGTTTTCATGACGTCCCCCGCGCGTGAAAGATGAAGCCCAGGAAGTTTAGCAGGATCTGGGCGGCCAGGATCTGGGTCGATCCGGACGGGTCGTAATCCGGCGCGACCTCGACCAGATCGATGCCCACCACATCGCACCGCCCGGCCAGAGCCTGCAGCAATTCCAGCACATCATAGTACAAGAACCCGCCATGGCTGGGTGTGCCCGTCCCCGGCGCGATGGAGGGGCAGAAGGCGTCTATGTCGATGGTGACATGG
>CAYWND010000531.1:0-2515 GCA_964459085.1 uncultured Oceanibium sp.
GGGTGTTCATCACGATCGGGCCGTGCCAGGCCACAGGCTCCTGGATCGGGCGCCCGGTAACCAGCAGGAACCGCACCCCCTGGGGGCCGGCCTGCACGGTGATCTCGTCTCCGGTGTCGAACCGCACGAGTGTGCGGTTGCCCGACATGTCGCGGATGTTCAGCTCTTCGCCGTCGAACTCCTTCTCGATCCGCACGCCTTGCGGTGCGGATGCGTCGCGAAAACTGCCTGCCCCCGCAAAGACGTATGCAAAGGCGCTGGCATAGGTATCAACCGGCAGCGTCCTGCGCACATTGGGCGGCACGCTGACATCCAGATACATCGGCTCGGCCGCGATGCCGTCCACCGGCCCGCTCTGGCCCCAGAAGCTGCCCGTGATCACCTTGACCCGGGTGCCGTCATCTTCGACCACCTCGGGGATGTCCGAGCCTTGAATGTCTTGGTAGCGCGGCGCCGTCATCTTCAGGCTGGACGGCAGGTTGGCCCACAGCTGAAACCCATGCATCTGCCCGCTGGCGTTTCCCTTGGGCATCTCTTGGTGCATGATTCCCGACCCGGCGGTCATCCACTGCACCGAACCCGCGCCCAGCAGCCCGCGATTGCCCAGGCTGTCGCCATGCTCGACCTCGCCCTCCAGCACATAAGTGATGGTCTCTATCCCGCGATGCGGATGCCAGGGAAACCCCTTGTGATAGAGGCTGGGATCATCGTTTCGGAAATCATCCAGCAACAGGAACGGATCGCTTTCCGACGGATCGCCAAACCCGAACACGCGATGCAGATGCACCCCCGCCCCCTCCATCGTGGGTTGGGCGTGAGAGGTCGATTTCACGGGGCGAAAGGTCATCAATGGGCTCCTGATAGGTCACAGAGGTCGATATAGCCCCCTCAGGCCTGTGGAAAAGCACTATCGGCCCAACATTTTGTTTCCGATACGCGAACCATCGCGCACAGGACGTCGTATTGTCCGTGCCTACCGAGCCGGGCGATACTCGAACCGCGCCCGCACCACCCCGTGATCGGCTGTTCCCGTCGTCCTGTGATCGTCGTCGTTCAGATGGTCGTTGGACACGTCCATGCCCTTGAACGCCCAAATCCGCCTGCGCGAGTTGTCATAGAATTCCTGACTGACCAGCACATGGTCCAGCGACTCTTTCAGGTTCTGATAGATGTGGGTGTAGTAGACATCCCTCAGCGATCGCAGTTCCTGCAGGCTCGCCACGGTGTACAGATCCACGTCCGACCCGCCCTCGTTCAGACCCGACAGGATATAGTTCGGCTGCCCGGTGACGATGTTCAGCGTGTTCGAGATCTGGGCGTCGTTCAGATCCCCCAGCACCACCACCGGCGTGTCCGTGTCCTTCATCCGCTCGGTCAGGATCATGCGCAGCGCCGCGGCCTCGGCGGTGCGCCGCACAGTCGAGATCGCAGCCCCCAGCGCCTCGGAATGGCGCGAGTAGGTGTTTCTGGAATACCAGGCCTCGCGGTCGATCCGCGTCGGGCTCTTGGATTTGAAGTGGCAGACATAGAAATGAATGTCCCGGCCATTCGATCGCGGGCGGGCGCGGAAATGCAGTACGGGGCGCGAAAAGCGGTTGATTTCGACCTTGATGTCGGGGGCCTGCGGATCCCCCCCACCTGTGCTTTCCAGAATGAAGTCGTCGGGAAAATCCGTGATCCATTCGGCGTCGCCGCGCAGGATGTCCGACCGGACCGCCGCCGCACAGACAATCGACCGCCCGTCATGGCCCGGCGGCGCCAGCGCCGTGTGAGTGCCCGCCAGCCCCGCCTGGGCCAGAATGTCGGTCAGACCCTGACCATCCCAGAGTTCCTGGAACCCCCAGACATCCGACGCCATCTCGCCCATGATTCGGGCCGACCATGCGACTTTGCGATCGTACTCGGCCTGCGTCCAGGGCCGCGTGTTGAAATACAGGGCCTCGCCAGGCTGCTGCAAATTCAGCAGGTTGAAGGTCGAGATTGCCAGTTGCGTCCGCGCCATGTCCAGTCTCCGTCCAGATGTCTCGTGTCGCGGGGCAAGCCTACACGCCCCGGCACGCCGATCAACGACCGCACCGGTCGCAAAGAGGCTATCGTCACAGCAGGGAAACATTCATCCTGCGCCTGGGCAAGAAGGAGATCGCCATGAAAATCGGGTTCATCGGGCTGGGGAATGTCGGCGGGAAACTGGCGGGATCGCTGATCCGCAACGGAATGCAGGTCACCGTGCGCGATCTGGATCGGGATGCGGCGCAGCCCTTCATCGATCAGGGCGCCAGTTGGGCCGACAGCCCCGCCCAGATGGCAACGACCTGCGATGCGGTGATCACCTGCCTGCCGTCGCCCGCTGCATCGGCTGCCGTGATGGAGGGGCCCGACGGGCTGCTAAAGGGCCTGGGGCCAGGCAAGATCTGGATGGAGATGTCGACCACCGACGCAGAAGAGGTCCGGCGCCTGGGTGCAAAGGTGGCCGAAACCGGCGCCGCAGCCGTTGATTGCCCGGTCTCGGGGGGCT
>CAYWND010000532.1:0-2507 GCA_964459085.1 uncultured Oceanibium sp.
CGCCGCGCGGTGCGCGTGCGACCTTGCGTGTCATCGTGCGCCCGTCCCGGCCGCCGGCGGTCAAGGGCGGGCTGGATGTGCCCAACCCCGAAACCGGCAGCACCATCGTGATCGCCACCGCGGCGGTCGAGGCGTTTCTGCCGAACCAATCCGACACCTGGCGCCCGGCCTGACCCCGCCGAGCCATGCGTTGCGCGCAACCCCGACCAGCCGAGATACGGCTGGTCCGTAGGTCCGCGCGGGTCTAGGCTCCGGGTACTCGAACAAACGGACTGCGTGCCATGAATCCGCTCAGGGGCATAGGGCTCAAGATCCTGTCAGTCGCATTCTTCATCGCGATGGCCACTTGCGTAAAGGCAGTGGCGGCTCAGGGCGTGCCACCCGGTCAGGCGGTGTTCTTCCGTTCAGTCTTCGCGATACCGGTGATCCTGGTGTGGCTGATCTGGCAACACGATCTGGCCCACGGGTTGGAGACCCGAAATCCCATGGGCCACCTCTGGCGCGGGCTGGTGGGCACCACCGCCATGGCCTGCGGTTTTACCGCGCTTGGCCTGCTGCCCCTGCCCGAGGTGACGGCCATCGGCTATGCCGCGCCGCTGTTGATCGTCATCTTTGCCGCAATGTTTCTGGGCGAAGAGGTGCGCATCTTTCGCCTGACCGCCGTGGCGCTGGGACTGGTCGGCGTCGTCATCGTGCTGGCCCCCAGCCTGTCCATAACAACCGTCGAGGACGCGACCGGCTGGCGCGCAATCGGTGCCATGGCCGCGCTGATGGGCGCGGTGTTCGCCGCCCTGGCCCAGGTCTTCGTGCGCAAGCTGGTCCGGATCGAAACCACGGCGGCCATCGTCTTCTATTTCTCAGTCACCGCATCAATTCTGTCGCTGCTGACCCTGCCGTTCGGTTGGGTCATGCCATCGGCAGGTACGCTTGCGCTGTTGATCCTGGCCGGGCTGCTGGGCGGCTGCGGTCAGATCCTGCTGACCTCGGCCTACCGTTTCGCCCCCACATCCGTCGTGGCCCCGTTCGAGTATGTCTCGATGCTGATGGCGATCGGCATCGGCTATGCGGTGTTTTCCGAGGTGCCCACCCGCCAGACCCTGACCGGCGCGGCACTGATCGTCGCCGCAGGTCTGTTCATCATCTGGCGCGAACGCCAGCTTGGCCTGAAACGCGGTGCGGCACGTCAGGCGATGACACCCCAGGGGTGATCGCTGGTGATCGCAGCGCGTCGGGCTTGACGCCACGCGTGCACTCGCGCATCACGGCCGGGATGCTGATCTACAAGATTTTCCGCGATACCGAATACCAGGCCTTCCAACAGGCGGGTCACACCGCCGGGGCGCCAGTGGATCTGTCAGACGGATTCATCCATTTCTCGACCGCCCAGCAAGCGGCAGAGACCGCGGCCAAGCATTTCGCGGGCGAGACTGATCTGTGGCTGCTGGCCTGCGAGGCCGACACCCTCGACCAATTGAAGTGGGAGCCATCGCGCGGCGGCGCCCTCTTCCCGCATCTCTACCGGGATTTGTCACAGGACGATATCCTGTGGGCGAAACCCCTGCCGCTGACCGCGCAGGGCCACGACTTCTCGGGGTTGCTATGAGCCTTTATGAACGCCTCGGGATGGCCGCGCTCAGACGCATGGATCCCGAACGCGCGCACACCCTGGCGCTGACCGGGCTGAAGACCGGCCTCGCCCCGCTGCCGCGCCGGTACCGCAGCCCACGGCTCAAGACGCAGGTCGGATCGTTGGCATTGGACAACCCGTTGGGGCTGGCAGCGGGGTTTGACAAGAACGCCGAGGCCATCGGGCCGCTGTTCGCCGCGGGTTTCGGCTTTGTCGAGGCCGGGGCCGTCACCCCGCGGCCACAACCCGGCAACCCCAAACCGCGCCTCTTTCGCCTGTCCGCCGATCGCGCGGTGATCAATCGCTTCGGCTTCAATTCCGAAGGGATGGAGGCCGTGGCGAAGCGGCTGGAGAACCGCCCCAAGGGGGGCGTTCTGGGCCTGAACCTGGGCGCGAACAAGGACAGCGACGACCGTGCCGGGGACTTCGGCGCCATTCTGTCGCGTTGTGGGGAATTTCTGGACTTCGCCACGGTCAATGTCTCGTCCCCCAACACCGAACGCCTGCGCGATCTGCAGGGGGCCGAGGCCCTGCGCGCAGTCCTTTTGCGTACGCAAGAGGCCAACACGGGGCTTGCGCGCCCCGTCCCCCTGTTCGTCAAGATCGCACCGGATCTGGGGCCGGACGATCTGGACGCGATCGCCGCCGCAGCGGGCGAAGCCCAGCTTGCCGGGATCATTGCCACCAACACGACGCTGATGCGCGACGGCCTGACCAGTCGCGACTGGGACCAGGCGGGCGGTTTGTCGGGGAGGCCGCTGTTCGACCTTTCGACCCGGATCCTGCGCCAGATGCACCAACGCACCGATCTGCCCCTGATCGGCGTCGGCGGCATCGGTTCGGCCGAAGAGGCCTATGCCAAGATCCGCGCCGGTGCGTC
>CAYWND010000533.1:0-2507 GCA_964459085.1 uncultured Oceanibium sp.
GGCGACGTCCCACCTGCAGGCGACGTTGGGCAAAAGCGGCGCAGTGACCGGGTTGCGGACGGAGCTGTCTTTCAGCGGTGGATAGGGAACTTCTGCTTCTGATGGCCTTTAGATTGATGGAGTATCATCTCTACTCAGGTTCAAGCTCGAATCACGGCCAAGTCCTCTTCTGTCAGTCTTCTTGAATAAAGGCCTTTCGGCACGTAGCCGTAAATCCGAAGAAGATTGTCACGAATTTCGCCAACAAGACCAATCTCAAGAAGACCGCCAAACATGTCAGTGCAATCGACCGATTCAAACTTCAGCTCGATCCACTCAATTTCTTTAAATCCACCTTCATTGAAGTGATAGTACCACTCTCCATCCCACTCAGAGATGTAACCGTTTGTAATACACTTAGAACGAAATTCTGGACGATGCGCTGCTTCAATCGAAAGGAAAAGTGCACGCAGTTCTGCCCACTTGGTGTTGTTGCACGTAGAATAGTATTGTGATTGCTGCAAACAGGCCTCCGGCGAACATCATACCCTATAACAGACATTCGTACATGGCGCAGCATCCATCACTAAAGGCTCTAGGCAGTCATCAGACGGTTTTTGTGGGATGACCGTATCGCCCCGTTCTGCGGGCATCGCTGGGGCGATGCCTTCTGCGACAACATCGTAATTCGAGGGCGACAGGAGGCGTACTCATGTCGCGTCTGTTGTGGTGCGCCCGTGGGTACCCACTCCGCATCTGACGCGTCTTCCCAGACCTGGTGACCTGCGCCCCGATTCGATTGGCCCCCGGCCAGGGCCCGCTTTGCCTGCGGGCCGGGCCGGGGATCTGTGCCGGGAGCCTAGCGGATTAGGCGGTTGTATTTGGCGCCTTCCAGCGAGGCGCCGACGATCAGGCCGCGCTGGCCGTAGATGATCTCGATGACCGGGCGGCCGACGGTGTTGGTCGACGCGCCAACGCCAACCCCGTCGGACAGGGCCGCGACCTCGGCATCGACGCCCAGTTGCCAGCCATCGGTGGCGCGGAAGTCGCCCAGCGCCTGCGGGGTCATGAAGAACAGAGCCTGGGAATAGATCTGGCCACCGATCTGCAGACCCACGGCCGCGGCGGCAACGGATATGTAGTCGACGGTTGCATCGCCGACCTGCAGCGCGCCTTCGCCGTAGGCGCCCGAGAAGACGAAGCCGCCCTCGATGATGCGCGGGATGATCAGCACCGCCTGGGCCCGGTCGGCCAGGTTGCGCGCGCCGTCCACGGAAGAATACAGCATCTGCCGCGAGGCCGCGACTTCCGCATCGATCTCGGCCCCCGATTTCACGGTGTTGCGGGTGCACGCGGCGGTCGCGCCTGCAAGCGATGCGGCGATTACGCCGCGCCGGGTCCAATTTTGCATGGACTGCTCCTGTCTCTCAATCAAAGCCTCGGTTATATTGTGGCCGGTCTTGTGCCGGGTGCCAAAATGTAGCATGGCGGACGGGCGGGTGCCACCACTTGTTGACATGACCTGCCCGAAGTGACAGCGCTTTGCCCATGACCGATCCCGAGAGCCTGCAAAACCCCCAGCCCGACGCGCCTTGCGTGGTGATGTGCATGAAGTGGGGCGGGCTTTACGGGCCCGATTACGTGAACGTTCTGCACCGGGCCGTGCGGGCGCAACTGGACCGGCCGTTCCGCTTTGTCTGCCTGACCGACGATGGCGCGGGGCTGGACGCAGAGGTCGAGGTGTTCGACATCCCCGATCCGCATCTGGAGGGCGCGTTCACGCGCAAGGGCGGCTGGCCCAAGCTGATGGTCTACAAGCCTGATTTGCACGGATTGCAGGGGCGGTGCCTGTTCATCGACCTCGATTCGGTGATCTGGGGCGGGCTGGACGCGATGGTGGATACCCCCGGAGAGATCGTGGTGATCCGCGAATGGCCGCGTTTTGCCGACTATTTCCGCAAGCGCCAGGTCAACGGCGCGACGGGCGTATTCACGTTTCAATTGGGCAGCATGGGCTATCTCTACGATCTGTGGATGCAGGACCCGGCCGGGCATGCAACGCGGTTCCGGTCCGAGCAGCGGTTCGTGACCGCATACGCGCGCGACATGCGGTTCTGGCCGCACCCCTGGGTGATCTCGTTCAAGCGGCACCTGCTGGCGGCCCCGATCGTCAATCGCGTGGTCCGGCCCAGCGCCCCGACGGGCGATGTGCGGATTGTAGCCTTTCATGGCGATCCGCGCCCGATCGACGTGGTGCCCGACAAGGGGCAGGTCTGGGGGTCGTGGTCCCGATACGGAAAAGGTGCGGTGCCGTTTGTGCGCGACTATTGGATCGGACATGGCGGGTCCGAGCCCGAGTGAGTGGTCAGTCGGTGGCCTGGGTCTGTGCCAGATGGGTCAGCGCCTTGCCGAAAAGGGTCACGAACCGCTGTAGTGCAGCGGGGTCCCCGTCGACCAGAGCCAAGTGGTCGCGGGCGAACGTTTCGGGCGCCAGATCCCCGTCGCCGACGGCAACCATCGCCTCGTAG